>NZ_JBCNMA010000003.1:0-80305 GCF_039595165.1 Sphingomonas sp. | reverse complement strand
GGCTGATGTTGACCAGCAGGGTCTGGATTATGCCGCGCTTGCGCACGGTCGGCAGGATGTCCGACACGTCGGGCGGGCGCTTGGCAAAGCGCATGTTCGCCTTGTCGACGAACAGCTTGTCGAGCGGGATGAAGTCGAGTTTCATGGCAGTTGCTCCGTGTGAGCGCCGGTCCGTCTTGTCTTTGCGGGTGAGGCGGACCGGCTTGGGATTGGCGGCAGGACGCGCCGCCCGCGTCTGCCGCCGCCTCGCGAGAAGGCGGCGGAAGCTCGATTGACGGTGGCGGTCATGCCGCCTCGGCGGGCGGGTGGTCCGCTCGCGCGGCCTGGGCCTCGCTATGCCGCGCGAGCAGCCAGTCGGCGGCCTTGCTGGCTTGGGCGGCGGCGCGGAAGATCGCGCGATTGTCGCCCCGGAGCACGTCGAGCCACGATGCCAGATAGTCGGCATGGCGGACGCTCGGGACGATCCCCAAGCTCGCGCAGAGGAAGGCCGAGCCCATCTCGGCGACCAGCTCCTCGCGGGCATAGCCCTTGGTGCCGAAGCCGTTGGACAGGTCGCGATCAAGGCGCGAGGGGTGCCCGGTCGCGTGGGTCAGCTCATGGAGCGCCGTGCGGTAGTAGTTGACCTGCTCGAAGAAGGCGGGTTGCGGGGGAACCTGCACATAGTCCTTGCCCGGCACATAGAAGGCGCGCGATCCGCCGATGCGGAAATCGACGCCGCTGGCCTCGATCACGGCTTCGGCAACGGGCACGATCTCGCGTTCGGGGAGCGGCACCGGCTCGGGCGCGAGGCCGGGGCGCAGCCCCTCGCACTGCGCGACGTTGAACACGGTGAAGCGCTTGAGGAACGGAATGGCCTTGGCCTCTTCGCCCGTCTCGCGCGCCCGCTGCCGCTCCGCCTCGGGGGTGAACCGGTCGGCATAGACGACGGTGGTCCCCCGCTCGCCCTTGCGGACGTTGCCGCCCGCCTCCAGCGCCTGTCTGAAGGTGAGCCAGCCTTGGCTGGGAAAGCCGCGCTCGATAACGGCACTCCACAGGATCAGCACGTTGATGCCGGAATAGCTGCGGCCGGTGAGCGCGTTGCGCGGCAAGCCGGGCGCGAGGCCCCCGCTCTCGACCCGGCCCCAAGGCTGGACCCAGGGGAAGCGCCCCGCCTCCAGCTCGGCGACGATCCGCCGGGTCACCTCCTCGTAGAGGCTGGCGCGGCTTTCGGTCTGCGGCCCGGCTTTCCGCTCGGCTCCTGCCTGCGGCTTGCGCCGGGCGCGACGGGTCAGAGCTGCTGGCATGTCCTCGCCTCCTGTCCCGCCCAAAAACCGCATGGCCTCCCCGGAAAGCGGGGGTGGGCGGCGAGAGGCGACCGGAAAGGCGCGGCTCCGAGCGGCGGCGGCACCCGAAGGGCCGCAATGACAATGGAGGAGCCGGCCCGAAGGCCGGCTTGCCGCCGCCGCGGCCGCGCCTAGCAGGGCGCGCCGCCCACTCCCGCGCATCCGGGAGAGGCCACAAGCAAGCGCCGCCGCGCGCAAGCGCGGCGACCGCTTTGCGCGCCAGCGATCGTCACCGTGAGGCCGAGACCCGTGCAAGCGGGGCTCGGCGGCGAGGGGCGCGCCCCGAGCCGTAGAGCGCGGTCGCGCGGTACACGCGCGAGGCGCAAAATCCTTAGAGTGCCTCGCTACGACGGGCGGCGCTGCGCGCTGCCTATCTGCGCGCACGACAGCTGTTTCGAGAGTCCATATGACGGCGGGTGCCGAGCGGGCATTGCGCGAGGTGTGGCCCTGCCGGAAATAGATGCCCGGCCATCCTTTGCGGGCGCCGATGGTCTAGGAGCGATTCCCCCTATGCGGGGACGCGTCCTTCATACCAGGGCCGGGTCCGCTTCACGATTGCGACGACCGACAGCATCACCGGCACCTCGACCAGTACCCCGACGACGGTCGCAAGCGCAGCACCGGAGCCGAGGCCGAACAGGCTGATCGCGGCGGCGACCGCCAGCTCGAAGAAGTTGGACGCGCCGATCAGCGCGGCGGGCGCGGCGACGCACCAGGCGACGCCGAAGCGGCGGCTCAGCCAATAAGCGAGCCCGGCATTGAAATAGACCTGGATCAGGATCGGCACCGCGATCAGCGCGATGACCAGCGGGTTGGCGATGATCGCCTCGCCCTGGAAGCCGAACAGCAGCACAAGCGTGGTCAGCAGCGCAACCAGCGACACCGGACCGAGCGCGGCGAGCAGGCGGTCGAGCGCCGGCTGTCCGCCCGAGGCCAGCAGCGCGCGCCGGATGAGCTGCGCCGCGATCACCGGAATGACGATGTAGAGCACGACCGAGATGAGCAGCGTGTCCCACGGCACCGTCACCGAGGCGACGCCGAGCAGCAAAGCGACGAGCGGGGCGAAGGCGAACACCATGATGATGTCGTTCAGCGCAACCTGGCTCAGCGTATAGTTGGGCTCGCCTTCGCACAGGTTGGACCAGACGAACACCATCGCGGTGCACGGCGCGGCGGCGAGCAGGATCAGCCCGGCAATGTAGGAGCTGACCTCGCCCGCCGGCAGCAGCGGCCGGAACAGGATACCAAGGAACAGGGTGCCGAGCAGCGCCATCGAAAAGGGCTTCACCGCCCAGTTGATGAACAGGGTGACGCCGACGCCCTTCCAGTGCCGGCGGACCGATCCCAGCGCGCCGAGATCGATCTTGAGCAGCATCGGAATGATCATCAGCCAGATCAGCACCGCAACGACGAGGTTGACGCGGGCGACCTCGGCCGCGGCGATCGCCGCGAACAGGCCGGGAAGCGCATAGCCGAGCGCAATGCCGGCGACGATGCAGGCGGCGACCCAGAGGCTCAGATAGCGTTCAAAGAAGCCGATCGCCGGGCGGGTCTGGCCAAGCGCGATATCGGTCATGCGTTGATCCTGCTGCCGGCGTCGTCGATGACCTTCTCGCCGTCCTCCTTGGTGAACGCGCCCTGCTGCGGCGCCGGGAGCAGGTCGAGCACGGCTTCGGACGGGCGGCAGAGCTTCACGCCGAGCGGCGAGACCACGATCGGGCGGTTGATCAGGATCGGATGCGCCATCATCGCGTCGATGAGCTGGTCGTCGCCGAGCGACGGATCGGCAAGGCCGAGCTCGGCATAGGGGGTGCCCTTCTCGCGCAGCAGCGCGCGGGCGCCGATGCCCATGCGGGCGATCAGCGAAACCAGCATCGCGCGGCTCGGCGGGGTCTTCAGATATTCGATGACGTGCGGCTCGATGCCGGCGTTGCGGATCATCGCCAGCGTGTTGCGCGAGGTGCCGCAGTCCGGGTTGTGGTAGATGATGATGTCGGTGGTGCTCATTGGACGGCTCCGGGCTGACAGCAGGCGGCCCTGGCGGCGACTTCGGCGATCGGCGCGCAGATCTCCGGCACGCCGCCGCAGCAGTCCTCCATCAGGAATCCGAGGAGGCTGGTCATCCGCTCATAGTCCGCGGTGTAGATGATCGAGCGGCCCTCGCGGCGCGACGACACCAGGCCGGCATGCCCGAGAATGTTGAGGTTGCCGGAGAGCGTCTGCGGCACATGGCCGGTGGCGCGGGCGATATCGCCCGCGGCCATGCCGTCCTTGCCGGCACGGACCAGCAGGCGGAACACCTCGAGCCGACCGGCATGCGCCAGCGCCGAAAGCGCCGAGACGGCGGCGGTGGCGTCCATCAGCAGCAGGCCTGCTTGGGCGCGGGCGCCGCGGCAGGGCCGCAGCAGGCCGACGCAGTCGGCTCGGGTAGCACCTCGTCCTCGCCGTAGCTGGTCGCCTCGCCGAAGGTGAAGAAGGTCTCCCAGCGCACGCCGGCGGGATCGTGGACCCAGCTCTTGTCCGATTGGGCATAGCAGCAGGTGGTCGCTTCCTGGTCGAAGGTCTCCGCGCCTGCGGCCTTCAGCCGTCCGGCGAGTTCGCCCAGCTCATCGGCGCTGTCGACCTGGATGCCGATGTGATCGACGCCGCTCGCGCGCGCCCGCTCGGAGATCGCGAAGTTGACCTTGGGATCGTCGAGCATCCACTTGGCATAGTCGTCCTTCACGACGACCGGAGCCGCGCCGAACAGCGTCTGGTAGAAGTGGATCGACTGCGCGAGGTCGGGCACGCTGACGTGGAGATGCATGCGCTTCATCGAGAGTCTCCTGATCTGTTGATGATACTACGGGTATATCCGTAATATCATAGAGTCAACGATGCATCGGATGCGCGTCATACCCGCCAGTGCCGTTCCGGCGCGTCGCGGGTCTTCCAAAGCGACCAGGCGATGCCGGCGGCGATCAGGGCGAGGGTGACGCCGAGGCTCAGGACCGGCGGGAACTTGTCGCCGCCGAGGACGAAGTCGGCGACGAAGATCTTCGCACCGATGAACACCAGCACGCTGGCAAGCGCATATTTGAGGTAGTGGAAGCGGTGCACCATCGCCGCGAGCGCGAAGTAGAGCGCGCGCAGGCCGAGGATCGCCATGATGTTGGAGGTGTAGACGACGAACGTGTCGGTGGTGATCGCGAAGATCGCCGGCACGCTGTCCACCGCGAAGACGAGGTCGGCGAGATTGATCACCACCAGCGCGAGGAACAAAGGGGTCGCCGCGATCACGAGCTTGCCGGTCCCGGGATCGGGCGTCCTCACGAAGAAGCGCTGGCCATGGAGCTCGCGGGTGACGCGCATGTGCCGTGAGATGAAATTCACCGCCGGGTTGTTCGCCACATCCATCGGCTGGTCGCCGGCGACGAACATCTTGATCCCGGTGAAGATCAGGAAGGCGGCGAACAGGTAGAGCACCCAATAGGCTTCGCTCACCAAAGCCGCGCCGCCCGCGATCATCAGGCCGCGCAGCACGATCACCGCAACGATGCCCCAGAGCAGCGCCCGGTACTGGTATTTCGGCGGAATCGCGAAATAGGTGAAGATGAGGCTGATGACGAAGACGTTGTCGATCGACAGCGCCTTCTCGATGAAGAAGCCGGTATAATATTGCATGCCCGGCTCCGGCCCGCGCGCGTACCAGACCCAGGCGCCGAACAGGAGCGCGACGCCGATATAGAAGGCGGATAGCTTCAGGCTCTCGCCGATGCCCATCTCGCGATCCTCCTTGTGGAGGACGCCGAGATCGAAGGCGGTCAGGGCGACGACAAGGAACAGGAAGGACAGCCAGAACCAGGCCGGCGTCCCGAGCCAGTCGGCAAACAGGAATTCCATGAGTTCCCTCGATCACAAGCCCGGCGGGCGGGCACGTCCATCGTCGATGGCGGGCGCCGCCGCTCCGAAGCGTCAGGGCATCGACGTCCGCGCCGGATCGGACATGGCGTCAGGAGCGCGGTGACGGTCCGGCTAACCCGCGGGGGACGCGGCTGCGAATGCGCGTGCCGCCATGAAGCGAGCGATCAGGTGCTTCGCTTTCATCTTCAGGATGCGCAGCCGGTGGATATCCGAGCCGTCGGCGCGCTGCTGCGCCAGGCGCAGCAGGTCATCGATGCGCTGATGCTTTTCGATCAGGCGGAAAAGTCGGGGGTGCAAAGCTCAATCTCCTCTTCAAGACCATCGGTCATCGGAAGGATCCGAGCTTTGCGGCGTTCGCCGGGCCTCAGCATCGGATTCTCCGATGCGGTCCGACATCACGAGACGAGTCTCGCCAGAGGGGCCCGGGCCGCACGGGGGATTTGGGTGTCGCGCGAGCCGCTGTCAATGGCAGGCCCGGATCGCAGCCTTACGCCCGCCGCTGGAGGAGGTGGCGATAGCCGCCGCGCGCCATCGCCTCGGCGTCGCGCACCAAGCGGCGCACGCGCGAGCGCAGCGAGTCGCTGTGCCCGCTCCAGTCGAGCAGGATCCGGTCCTCGCCGAACAAGGCGGCGCCGATCTCGCGCTGGCTGGCGCCAGCCGCGAGTGCGTCATGGACGCGCAACACCGTCAGCCAGCGCTCCACCCGCGGATCGCGCGGGAACAGCGAGCGGGCGAAGCGACCGTGGCGGCACAGCTCGACGAAACGCCGGAGCGGCAGGATCTTGGGTTCGGCCGAGGCGACGCCGAGCAGACGATAATGGAGCAGCACGGCTTCCTCGCGCGCGATGCTGCCTTCCTCGACATCGATCCGGATGCGATGCCATCCGTCGGAGAGCACGGCATGCTCTCGGCCGTCATCGTCGGTTGCGATCGCCAGCCACGGCGCGAGATGCTTAGTGCGGATGCTGTCGGGGTCCGAGGGGGTCGACGGGAAGGCGATAACGCGCAGCGTGCCAGGGTCGAGATCGGCATGCCAGATGATCCGGGCCTCGGGCGCTGCGCGGTCCGGATTCTCGGCGAAAGTGCAGCCCCCACTGGATCGGCTCGATTGCCGGCGCGGGGCGGCCGCGTGTCGCCCGGCTCGCCCGCGCGTACCAGGCGATGTAATCGGGATCGCGGCGCAGCCACTCCCACATGAGCCCGGCCCGATCGATTCCGCGCAGGTGCGTATATCGGCTGCCGTCGCGCCAGGGTTCGTTCCCCAGGTCTTGGGTGCCTCCGCTCATGCGCTTGCGAGGAACTCGAATGCGGCGTCATCACGACTTGCGGGCAGCGTTGGATCGGCGCGTAATGCCAGCCGGCTCGTCCACCATCTTCGAGGCGTACAACATCTTCTTCGTATGAACTTCACATGATAACGTGATGCAATCGCAAGAGTCGCCGGAGGATGGCGTGAGGCCCCGTTCTCCAGCCCGTATCTGTGGGAAAGGGCGGCCTCGGGACACACGGTGGCTTGAGACGCCGCCCGGGGCTGTGTTGCTGCCCGATGGGCATGCACGGCACGGCGATGCAGTTCATCCGCATCGTCGAGGAAGTGAGGACTGTCGATGACCTGGCCGCTGCGATGCAGGCGGTCACCGCCGAGCTCGGCTTCCAATATTTCGCGCTGACGCATCACGTCGACATTCTCGCCGCCGACGGTGCGGCGATCCGCATCCACAATTACCCGGATAGATGGGCCGACTATTATGACCGCAACGCGCTGGGCGTGTCCGATCCCGTCCACCGCGCCAGCCATGTGACGAGCGTCGGCTTCTGCTGGTCGCGCATGCCCGAAATGATTCCGCTGACCGCCGAGGATCGCCGCGTGCTGGCGATGGGGCGCGATGAAGGGATCGGCGAGGGCTTCACGGTGCCCGCCCATGTTCCGGGCGAGGCGCGCGGCTCCTGCTCGTTCGCGAGCGAAGCGGGGCGCCCGATCGTGGTCGACCTCTTGCCGATGGCGCAGCTTGCCGGCGCCTTCGCCTTCGAAGGCGCGCGGCGCCTCTGGTCGGAGCGTGGCCACCTGCCCCAACCGCCGCCCCCTGCGCTCACCGACCGGCAGCGCGACTGCCTGCTGTGGGCGGCGCGCGGCAAGACCGACTGGGAGATCAGCCGCATCCTCGGCGTGACCGAAGAAACGGTCGCCCGCCATATCAAGCTGGCCTGCGCGCGATACGGAGTGAGCAAACGAACATTGCTGGCGATCCGGGCGCTGTTCGACGGAACGCTCACTTTCACCGATATCTTCCGGCGCTGATATTACCCTTTCCGGGAATAGCGGGCGGCGCCGTCCGCGCAGACCCTCGGCGCTCCAAGCCAAGGGAGCGACCAGCCATGCTTCACATTATGCAATTCGGCGCGCGGCCGGCCCCGGACGGGGTGCTCGGCGCGATGTTCGCCGCACGCAAGCAGGTCTTTGTCGACCTGCTCAAATGGGATGTGCCGGTGATCGACGGCGCGTTCGAGGTCGACCAGTTCGACGACTCCCATGCGACCTATCTGGTGCTCGCCGACCGGCAGGGCGCGCATCTCGCCTCGGCGCGGCTGCTGCCGACGACGCGCCCGCACATCCTCGACAGCTTCTATGCCGAATTGTGCGAGGAGGAGCCGCCGCGCGGGCCCGACGTCTATGAGGTGACCCGCTTTTGCCTGGACCGCAGCCTCACCGCGCGCGAGCGCCGGGAGGCGCGCAACACGCTGGTGGCAGCGCTCGCCGAATATGCGCTCGCGCACGGGATCGCCGCCTACACCGCGATCGCCGAGATGCCCTGGTTCCAGCAGATCCTCGCCTTCGGCTGGCGCTGCCGTCCGCTCGGCCTGCCCCAAGTGATGGACGGGACGATGCTCGTTGCGCTGCGCATCGAGATCGACGCGGACACGCCGGCGCAACTCGCCGCGGCCGGGATCGTCCCTTCGATCGACGTCCATGCCGGCGCGCCCGTTGCAGCGTGAGGGAGGAGACGATGACCGATACCATCGCAGCCCCTGCCAGCGCCGAGCGCTGGTCGGAAGCGCTGCTCGAGCAAGGCTATTGCATCATTCGAGGTGCATTGCCGAAAGCGACAGTCTCCGCGCTCGACGAAAACCTGGCGGACGATTTCGCGCGGACGCCTTTCTGCCAGGGCGGCTTCTACGGCGCGACGACCAAGCGGTTCGGCCGGCTCTTAATCCGGTCGCGCCACGCCGCGTCGCTCGTCCAGCACGAGACGATGCTCGGCATCGCCGACAAGGTGCTGTCGCCCTGGTGCGACCGCATCCAGCTCAACGTCACCCAGGCGATCGCCATTCATCCGGGCGCGCCCTCGCAACTGCCGCACAGGGACCAGGATATGTGGCGGGCGCCGGCCGGGGCGGCGGAATATCTGATCAACGTGATCTGGCCGCTCACCGCGTTCACCGCGGAGAATGGCGCGACCGTGATCTGGCCGAACAGCCATGGCGCGAACGCGCTGGCGCCGGAACCCACGAGCGAGCCGCTCGCCGCCGAGATGGCGCCCGGCGACGCGCTCCTGTTCCTGGGATCAACCCTGCACGGCGCGGGCGCCAACCGCACGGCCGAAGTGCGGCGCGGCATCGTCGTCGGTTATTCGCTCGGCTGGCTCAAGCCTTACGAGAACCAGCACCTCGCCTATCCGCCGGAGGTCGCGCGAACCTTCCCGCCTGCGCTCGCGGCGCTGGTGGGCTATCGCCAGCACCGCCCGAATCTCGGCAATTATGAGGGCCAGTGCCCGTCGGTACTGCTCGAGGGGCGGGCGGACGAACCCTTGGGAGCCATCGACGCACTTCGTCCGGACCAGGCGGCAATGGTCGATGCCTATGTCGCGAGCCAAGCGACATGAACGCGGCCGGCCCCACCGCCGAGCGCATTTACGAGGCGCTCAAGGCGAGCGTGCTGCGCGGCGTGTTCCGGCCCGGCGCCCGGCTCGACCCTGCCGTTCTCGCCGAGCAGCTCGACAGCAGCGTCACGCCGGTCCGAGCGAGCCTCAATGTCCTCGTCGGCGAGGGGCTGGTCGAGACCGGCACGGGCGAAGGTTTCCACATGCCGCTGATCGACGAGCCTGCGCTCAAGGACCGCTATGCCTGGAATGCCGAGATTCTCGGCATCGTGCTTCGCAGATCCTCGGCGGGCGTGCGGAGCGGATCGTCGATTGGAGAACCCAGCGACGCGGCAGCTCACGCTGCGGGGTTGTTCCTCCATATCGCACGTTGGTCGTCAAATCTCGAGCATGCCCGCGCGATCGCGCTGATGAACGATCGGCTTCACGCTGTGCGGGTGGCCGAGACCGGTGTCCTGCGGGACATCACGGCCGAACTCGGCGAAATAGCGGGAGTGGCCAAACGGCGCGAGACTGCGGCGTTGCGAACCCTGATCGCACGTTATCATCTCAGACGATACCGGTCCGCCGCGGCGATCCTGCGTCAGCTCTATCGCATGGACGGGAATCCTGCCGCTGAATAGTCAGAGGATCACAGGAGACTCTATGACTAGCTTGCGGTTTGGAAGCAGGGGAGCAAGCTGGACAATCCGCATAGAATCCGGTCACCCAAGAGCAGCGCCAAGCTGGCGGGCGGGAGCGCCCACGTTGAATCCGATTGGGAGACTTAGGTTCAATCCGCCTTGGCGAAGGGGGCGCTCACGATGCGGGCGCCATATTGTGTGCCCGTGCGACCAGTCAGAATGAAGTCCCGCATCATGGGGAAATACCCTTCGGGCGCTCGCGTCGAAATGCGAGAACCGTCGGCGGCAAGCTCATAACGGTACATGCCGTGATCCGCACCGCCGAAGACCGCTGTGGTGATCGGCCGTCTCGCCCGGGCCAAGTCGCCAAGACGCCGCGACGTTTCCCCTGGCGGAGCAACGATGTCGTCTGCGCCGAGGATCCAGAGCTGCGGCGTGTCGAGATGACGCAGAACCGGCATCGGATCATAGTAGAGTGATATGTTCGGGACCAGCGCCGGGCCTTCGCGCCGCATCTGCTCCTCTGTCATGCCGAGCATGATGGCCGCCGCGCTCCCGCGGACGTGGCGAAACCATGGCTCGTTGCCATAGCGAGCCCGAACGGCCGCCAGCTGCTCATAGCCAGTCTGGAAGTTGCTATCGATGATGACCTCAAGCGCTTGAGCAATTTCCATCGCCTGCGACACTTCGGTGTCGCCGAAACCCTCGCGCTTCAGCTCGGCAGCGATTAGTTCGCGTTCCGCCGCCGCGGGCGAGACGGCGAGACCAAAGCTCACGATGATGAAGTCGACCGGTTCGATCCGGGAAGCGAGCGGCGCCACCCACCCGCCTTGACTGCCCGCCTGAAAACCAATCCGAGAGACGCGACTACCCCCCAGGCGCTTCGCTTCACGCACAGCGGCGATCGCGTCGGTCGCAAGCGTCGCATAATCATGCGTATACTGGCCGCTCGATCCTCCCACGCCGCGCTTGTCGTAAACGAAGGCGCCGATCCCGGCAGCGGGAAACATTCTCTGCAGCGCATAAGCGTCGCGCGCCGAAACCCGCTCGGCGCCATGAACCAGGACAACGATTGGAACGGGGCCTTCGCCCCTGGGCATCACAAGTCGCCCGGCCAACGACGCACCGTCGACGTCGAACCGTGTTTCCTTCACCTCGAAATCGATCTGTTCGCCCGGTCGGCCGTCGAACATGATGCGATCGCGCGCGCAATCGAACGTCACCCTGATGCCATCTGCGCGACCGGTCCAACCCAGGGTGCTGATCCAGCGCCCATCCGGCCCTGGCGACAGCGCACCGGTGGTTCCGTCCGGCCTTCGCCAGCGAAGCTCGGTGCCGCTTGTCGGAGCGATGTCGACGAAGTCGCCGTCGGCCAATGCGTAGATCCCAACCGGACAGTTTTGGGTGGGAACCGGTTGAATGGGTGCGGCAAAGAGCATCGCGATCGACAGCCACATATTCATTTGTTCATGTTCCTCGGACGGGTTCGGCTAGCATGCCGTCTCAGTATCGACGGCATTCGATCTCACGACTCCATGTTTTCGTCATGGGGGTCGGTGAGGAAACATGCCGTTCATCGCGCTCAAAAATGAGTCGGAGGCCCCCTTTCTCCCGGTCGCCACGTCGATGCGCCGCGATCAGAGATCGGCAGCCTCCCGCGAGCCGGTGTGCGACGATGCATCGAGCGGTGTGCCGGCTAGCTCTTGTACCAGCGTGTCGATGGCGGCTTCAGCCTTGGCGATTGACGCGGACAAACGGTCGTCAGCGAACTCGTCATTTTCGATCGCCACGCCATAGGTTTCGGTAATGCCAATATACGACATCGGTAGCGTAATGCTTCGCTCCACGAGGTTGAACGTCTCCAGCCGCCCGCCGGCCTCGTATCCGCAATCGCCTCGCGAAGAGAGGATTACGAGACGTTTGCCCGGGGGCAGCATCGGCCAATAGGGATCGTCCGTGCGATTCCGATCGAAACCAAAGGTGACGCCGACGCGCACGATGTTGTCGATCCACGCCTTAAGCGGAGAGGGCACGCCAAGGTTGTACATCGGCGCTCCGATTACCACGAGATCCGCGCGCCGCAGCTCCGCAATCAAATGATCGCTCTCCGCCAAGTGCGCGCGCATCGCGGCATCGCGCTGATCGGCCGGCGCAAAGGCTGCCGCAATCCATTCCCCTGTCACCGGTGATGGCGGCTTCCGCCCCAGATCTCGATAGGTCACCACGTCTTGGGGCCGTATGGCGCGCCATCGATCGACGAAGCGCCGGGTCAAGCGACGCGTGTGCGAACCGTGGGGATCGACCCCGGATAGACCAGGCCGGGCGCTTGCATCGATATGGAGCACATGATCGGTTGGCATGGAAGCTCCTCAAGAAATCATGTCACAATGTCAGTAGAACTGCCTATCCTGCGCGCCTCACGCTCGGCCGCCGGGAACGTGTGGCCTGGCGCCCGGCGACGGCAAAGGCGACGCTGGGTCAGAAGCTTCACCAAGCCCTTCTCTCACCCCATGGCCGGCGCGAGATTTTGGCCAAGGCCGCCGTCGACCTTGATCCGTTCCCCCGTGGTGAACGTTGCCTCGAAAGCGAGAAACAGGACCGCCTGCGCCACCTCTCGCGGTGTGCCGTGGCGCTTCATCGGCGTAACCTCGTCGCCGACCTTCATGAAGGCGGCGCGCTCTTCCGCGGAGGCGCCCGCCACGCCCATGGTCGGTGTGTCGATGAAGCCCGGGCTCACCAAATTGACGCGGATCTCTCGCGGCAGGAGTTCTGATGCGAGCACTTTGCCGAAGGCGCTCAGCGCCGCCTTGGTGGCGGAGTACACCGCCATGCCGGCGATGCCGGAGTCTTCAGCGACCGAGGTGGTGAAGACGATCGCGCCGCCCTTCCTGATCAGCGGAATGAGACGCTGAGTCGTGAAGAAGGCGCCCTTGGTATTGACATCGAACTGGCGATCGTAAGACGGCTCCGTAACCTGATCGAACGGTTCCAGCTCGGACACGCCGGCGTTCATATGCAGGAAATCGATCTCGCCCAGTTTCTGCGCCACTTCCGTACCGAGCGCGGCGATATCGTCCATGCTGGCGATATCGGACCGAACGGCATGCACGTCGCCACCAAGCGCCTCGCGCGCCTCGGCAAGGTTCTTTTCATTGCGGCCCGTGATCAGGACCTCAGCGCCGCCGTCGATCAGCGCCTGCGCTACCGCCAAACCCATTCCATGCGTACCGCCGATTATAACGGCCTTCTTGCCTACAAATCTGTTCATAGTCTTTCCCTGACCGTGCGAAGTGCGCGGCTGTCCTTGGTTGAAATGAGGGGGAGCGGTCCTCGCTGACGCCACCGGGAATTCTCGTCGGGCGAGCCGTCTCCGGACCGCTTTGTCTTACGTGTTATCCCTTGCGCCGGATCAGCTCGAACACGCCCGAGATATCCTCGTCGCCAAATCCGGCACCGGCGCGCTTGCGGAACAGCTCGAGCAGCGGGTCCAGCAGATCGGTTGCCACCCCCTGCTCGCGGGTGGCTGTGAGAATATTCTCCAGCGATGCGGCCTGCATTCCGAGGTTCGAGACGACGTTCACGCCATGCTTGCCGCTGTCGATCTTCGTCGCATATCCTGGCAACTCGCCCATCATCGCGGTCATCCAGCTACTGAGGAGCTTGAGGAAGTCGCAAGCGGAAATGCCCTCGGAGTCGACCAGCGCGGTGGCGTGAAAGAACCCGGCGAAGAGGCCATACATGCCGCTAAGAAGCGCGAGGTCGTGCAGCGATGCCAGCCCGGCGTCCGTGCCGAGATAGTTTGCCGCAGCGAGTTCTTCGAGCAGCGTAGCATGCGCGTCAAAGGCCGGCTTCGACCCGCTGTAAAGGATGAGGGCGTGCTCGCCGCCGATCATAGGCGGCGTCGCCATGATGCCCCCGTCGAGATAAGCAGCGCCCAGCGTGGCGACCCGCTCTGCCGTAGCGCGCGCCTGCGCCGGTGTCCCATTGGTCAGGTTGACCAGCGCCCGCCCGGAAAGCGCCGATGCCGCAGCGTCGATCACCGAAGTCGACGCGGGATAATCCAGGACGCACATCACCGTAACCTCGCTCTCAGCGATGGCCTCTGCTGCCGATCCCGCCTCGCGCGCTCCCTTTGCGATCAGCGCGCCGGCCTTGCCGGGCGTGCGATTCCAAACCGTGACGGTGTGGCCCTGCTGAAGAAATCGGGCAGTCAGCGCCTGTCCCATCGCCCCCAGGCCGATGATCGAGATATTGGCCATCTACGTGCGCGTCCTTTCGAATTGCAGTCCTGCCCCAGTGGCGGCTGCAGCGATGAGATGTGATATTGGACGCAGGAGCAGTAGTGGGCTAATCGCGGACCTATCGTCCACAAAACGGAACGATTTGGCATCTATATGCTCAATCTCAACGACCTGCTCGTCTTCGTTCAAGTGGTGGATCACGGCGGCTTCGCTGCGGCCGGTCGCGCCCTTGCTATTCCCAAGTCAACGCTCAGCAAGCGGCTCTCCGAATTGGAGAAGGCGATAGGTGTGCGCCTGATCCAGCGAACGTCACGCAGCTTCGCCGTGACTGAGACCGGCCGGGATTTTTATCGTCATGCCGCTGCCATGCTGATCGAAGCGGAGGCGGCTGAGAACGTCATCAAGGGCCGCCTGGCGGAGCCAAGCGGAACCGTGCGGATTACGGCATCGCTGCCGATTGCCCAGTTCCGCCTGGCGCCGATCCTTCCGCGCCTAGCGACGAGCTACCCCAAGATTCGCATCATGCTCGACGTCTCTGATCGCTTCGTGGACATCATCCAGGAAGGCTTCGACATCGCTCTTCGCAATCACTTCGCACCATTGCCGGATGCCAACGTCGTGCAACGCCGAATCGGTCACGATCCCGCTTGGCTTGTCGCCTCGCCTGGTTACGTTCGAGAGCGAGGGTCACCCTCTCGAGCGGAGGATATAAATGAGCTCGATGGCCTTCTGGTCCCGTCGTCGGGAAATAGCTGGACACTGCACCATGTGGACGGGACAGTCATCCAGGTGACGCCGGCACCCCGCTATTTCGCGAACGAAACGGTGTCCCTGCGGGAAGCTGCACGGGCGGGGCTTGGGGTGGCGTGCCTGCCTGGAAGTTTCTGCGAGCCGCTGATCGAAGCCGGCGCGCTTCTTCGAATTTTACCGGACTGGACGGCGCCTGGCGTGACGACCACGCTGCTGATGCCGCACCGTCGCGGGCAGCTTCCTTCCGTCAGAGCGGTTGCCGACCATTTGATTGCTGAACTCTCGCAACGTCGGCAAGGCGCAGATCTGATCAACGTCGACTAAGGAAACGTCATCGGAACGGTGGAAGTGCGGTGAGTACGAGGCCGCCTGGGGGGTTTGGAACGTACGGGCACGCGCTCGCAGGAATGTCACTCGCGGCTGGCCGCGATCAGCGCGTGCGCGGCGCGTTGGAGGAGCGCCACCGCTTCGCCAGGCTCGACCAGCTGCGAGCTGACGAACGCACCGTTTATGAGAATCGAAAGCTGGCCGGCCAGCTCATCAGGTTGGTTGACGCCGAGCCGAAGTGCGATCTCATGGAGTCGCAACCGCATTTCGCGCTTGTGGTCGGCGGCGACCTTACGGGCTGGGTGGTCGGACTCGGGAAACTCCGCTGCGACATTGATCTGCGGGCATCCACGATAGTTCGGCCGCTCTATCCTATGCCCGATCCACTCCAGCTGCGCGTCGAGTTCCGCCTGCGGGTCATTTGGATGCTCGCGCGCGACGCGACCCCAGGCACTCCAGAAATCGCGATCCTCAGCCGCTAAGAACGCGGCGACAAGCGCGTCCTTAGTGCCGAAGTGGCGATAAATGCTGGTCTTCGCGACGCGCGCGCTTTCGGTGACGAGATCGACCCCGACGGCGCGCACACCGCGTTGATAGAAGAGGGCCGATGCGGTCTCCAGGATCCGCTCCCGGACGCCGAGCGCATCCGGTTCGGCACCCCTGATTGAACGGTCTACCATGACTAGCCTCCGGGGACGTTGGTTAGCATTGACTGAGTTGACTCGCTACAGACCAGTTCGTAGCAACAGAACAAACAGGTCTGTTGCATAGGACATGTGATGACATATCGAGCGTCGGGAGGGAGAATGGATCGCTGTGTCGCAGTGTATGGCGCGGGCGGTCACACGGGCCGGTTTGTCGTATCCGAACTCCTGCGGCGCGGGATCAGGCCGATTGCGATCGGGCGTGACCAGGCGAGGCTCGCAGCGGCGGGTTTCCTAAATCGCGGCGTCGAGTTGCGCCTCGCATCTATCGAAGACGCCCGGTCGCTCGATCGCGCGTTCGCAGGCGCGGCGGTCGTCATCAATTGCGCCGGCCCTTTCCTCGACACAGCCGACGCGGTTGCCGCCGCCGCCATGCGGTCGGGGATGCATTATCTCGACGTGACGGCAGAGCAGGCCAGCGCGAAAGCAACCCTCGAGCGTTTCGACGAGCCCGCCCGGCGCGCCGGCGTACTCGTCATTCCCGCAATGGGATTTTATGGTGGCCTTAGCGACCTGCTCGTCACGGCTGCGATGGGCGAATGGACAGCCGCCGACGAAATCAACCTCGGCCTTGCGCTCGACAGCTGGCATCCGACGTCCGGAACCCGCCTCACGGGCGCGCGTAACACCGTGCCGCGCCTCGTGGTTCTCAATGGCAAGCTCGCGCCGCTGCCGCAACCGCCGCTCTCTCGGATTTGGCAATTCCCGGCACCATTCGGGCCGCAGGAAGTTGCCGAGACTCCTTTTTCGGAAACGGTGTTGATCGCGCATCATCTGCGCACGTCGGAGCTCCGCACCTTTCTGACCGCAACCGCTCTTCGCGACATTCGCGATCCCGCCACCCCGCCGCCGCGGCCCGTGGACGCCTATGGTCGATCGGCCCAAAGGTTTTTGGTCGAAGCGGTTATCCGGAGCGGCGGTCGGGAGCGTCGCGCCCTCGCCTCCGGACGGGACATCTATGCCATTTCCGCCCCACTTGTTTGCGAAGCTGCCAAACACCTCCTCGACGGCTCCGCGACCGGTGCAGGCGCGCGAGCGCCGGGAGCCGCTTTCCACGCCATGCCCTTCCTCAAGGCGCTAGCGCCTGAACCTCTCAGCATCGAGATCGCAGGGATGTGAGGC
This sequence comes from Sphingomonas sp., assembly GCF_039595165.1. Taxonomy (GTDB): domain Bacteria; phylum Pseudomonadota; class Alphaproteobacteria; order Sphingomonadales; family Sphingomonadaceae; genus Sphingomonas. The sequence continues at coordinate 63,435 of NZ_JBCNMA010000003.1, read as the reverse complement.
AGGGAAGCGGTCAGGCGTAACTCGATTGGAAGCCTCAAGTAGCCGCGCTGCAGAGCCGGGCACCGCGGTGCCGCGCCCAACACACCGACGGATGCCAACTGGCGAGGCACCTGGGGAGGCGGAGGACCGGCATGCTCTACCGGCGCGCCTTTGCGGGTCGACGATGCGGACTTCAGCCTCGGACCTCAAGTACGAGCAGCGCAGAGTATTAGTTCAAGAAAGCGGTCAACCTGCGAGTCCTCTCGACCGGCGAGATCGAGACGCCGCGAAGTTGCAACAGTCTGGTGAGTTGCGCCGCTAATCGAGCGTTCGACCGCAGCTTGGCCTGTCTCGCCGCTCCCGATCCCGCGTCGAGCCCGCGGCATGCAAAGATACTCGTGCCGAATAATCGACGAATCAAATCCGTATTCAATTCGGATCGCCGGCTGCGCTTTCTAGACTCCGAGCCACCGCGGATGAGCGCGGCGAGAAAGGAGTGGAACTATGAAACGCACCAACATCATCGAGCTCGGTGTCGCGAGCGTGACGACCCAAGGCCCAGGCCTGCAGCCGGGCGATGAGGTCATCGGTCTCGAGCAGGCCGGCCTGTCCGACGACTGAGCAGAAGGGGCGCGCGGGCCTTCCGCCTGCGCGCCACCTGCGACTGTGATGACAGGCTACAGGCTCGCGCCGCAAATCAGCTTTTGCGATGCCGGCGGACGCTACGTCTTTCTTGATCTCGACGCGGATCGCTATTTCTGTCTCGAGCCCGAGGCGGAGCAGGCATTCGCCCGCCTCATGGCAGGGCGCAGTCCTGCGCCCGCGGATCACAAGCGTCTCGATGTGCTCGAGGAGGATGGTGGGTTGCTCGTGCGGACGAGCACCAGCGAGCTTCCAGAGCCGGTCTGCCTCCCCGTTGCGGAACAGTCGCTTTTCGATGCGCCTGTGCCGGTGAGCACGCGGGAGATTGCGATGGCTGCGCTTGCGCTGCTCCGCGCGCGACGTGCCCTTCGCGCTCGCCCGCTGGGCAAGCTCGTGAGCGAGTTGCGCCTCGCAAAGCACAGCGCGAAGGCACTTGATCGACCGATCGCCCACGCACGGCTTGCCAGCATTGCGGCGTCGTTTCGCCGCGCGGCGCTGCTGGCTGGCGCGCTCGATCAATGCCTTGCGCTCTCCCTAGCGATGACGAGGCGAGCGCTGTCCCAAGGTATCGTCGTGGAACTGGTACTCGGCGTAAAACTCCGCCCGTTCCAGGCCCATGCCTGGGTACAATCGCAGGACCAGATCCTCAGCGACCGGGTCGACCGCGTGGCCCCGTTCACGCCGATCCTCGTGATATGATCATCGGGCGCTACCTCGCCATCCTGCCGCGTGACGCCGGGGACGCGCGCTATTGGCGCGCACGGCTGGCCGCGGCTGCCGGACATACAGCGCGCCTCGAGCCGACCGTCGACTGTGACGATCTGATCGTCCTTACCACCAGCGTCCCTCTGTCGCTGCATAATGAGTCCGGCGTGATCCTTGGCCATCTCATCGCAGCCGGCGACGACGCACCCCGCACCAGGCTCGACAACGCCGAGGCGTCGGCGATCGCCGCGGAGGGCGCCGACAAGCTGTTCCGCGACTATTGGGGGCCTTATGTCGCTCTGCTCCGCCATGCCCCGGGTGACATTCGTGTGTTGCGTGCACCGCTTGGCGAACTCCCGGCCCTTCTCTGGCAATCTTCAAGGGGGGTACTTGCCGCGTCCGATATCGAACTGCTGACGAGTATCGGCGGCTATGCGCCCTCGATCGACTGGACCGGCGTGGCCGAGCATCTCGTTGCCGCTGATCTTCGGCGGCCACGGACCTGCCTTGCCGATGTTACGGAGCTAAATGGCGGCTGCGAGGCGCGCTGGTCGGGCGGGAGGTGGCACATCGGCGTCAAGTGGACGCCATGGCGCGCGGTGCCGCCCCGATTCCCATCGCTTGAGGCGCGCGAAGCCGGAGAGCGCCTCGGAAATGTCATTCGCACTGCAGTCAGAGCCCGAATGACCGGGATCGCACGGGCCGTCCTGCTGCTCTCGGGCGGGCTCGATTCCTCGTTGGTTGCCGCGACTCTCAAACTCACCGGTCATAACGTCGATGCGCTCAATCTGGTGACGCGGGACACCGGCGGCGACGAGCGCCGCTATGCCGATGCGGTCGCGCAAGCGCTCAGGATCGAGCTCACCACGGTGATCCGCGACCCCTTGTGGGTAGACATCACGCGCTCGCTCGCCCAAGGTCTGCCACGCCCGATCGAGCGCAGCTTTGCGCAGGCGACACATGCCGCCGCGTGCGAGCTTGCCGAGCGGATCGGCGCGCAGGCGGTGCTTCATGGCGGCGGCGGGGACAATATCTTTTGCTCGCTGCAATCGGTCGCGCCCGTTGCCGACCGCTTGCTCGCGCATGGTCCGGATCCGGGATTCTGGAAAACCGCCGGCGCGATCGCCGCGCTTGCCGAGGCGAGCCTCTTCGAAGTGGTCGCCAAAGCCGGGTTACGGGCGCTGCAACGGCGACGGCCATTCCGATTTGTAGGGGATGCCTCCTTCCTCACGGCAGGCGCGATCGCGATCGGCGCTGCCGCGCGCGAACACCCATGGTTCGTGCGCCCGAGCGGAAGCTTGCCTGGATCCGCCGCGCATATAGGGCTCATCGCTTCGGCGCAGAGCGTCGTCGAAAGCACCGATCCGCGGCGCGCGATACCGTGGATCGCTCCACTGCTCGCGCAGCCGATCGTCGAAGCGTGCGTCGCGATACCCAGCTGGAACTGGTACGCGAACGGGTGCAATCGCGCCGTCGCCCGTCATGCAGTCGCCAGGCAGCTCCCCGACGCGATCGCCTGGCGTCGTTCCAAGGGCGCGATGGATAGTTTCATCGTCGAGATTTTCGAACAGAACCGCGCGTCTCTTTCTGAATGGCTGGTCGACGGCGAACTGGCCTCGCGCGGCATCATCGATCGGGCGGCGGTGAAGGCCGAGCTGGCGGATCGCGGTCCGACGCGCGGAACGGCTTATGCGCGGCTGATGCAGCTTGCCGATGTCGAGGCCTGGGCGCGCTCCTGGTGAGACTGGGGTTTGCCGAACGCGCGAGGCGATCGGCCTGGAGCTCTTTCCATCGGCGATATTGGTCGGCCTTGCGGGCATCGGGATCGATCCGGCCTTGCAGCCAGAAATCGAACCAGTCGAGATTGGTCTGGTAGATCGCATGGCGGTGTTGCGGCTGCGATTTGATATGATGCTCGCCAGGAAAGACGCGCAATTCCGTAGGCTGGCGAAACTGCTGCAATGCGGCGATCGAAGGCAAGGCCAGCAGGGCCTCGCTATCGGCCAACTGCATGAGCAGCGGCGTCGATATCTTCGCGGCGTTGAACGGTAGCGACCCCGGTTCCCAGAATCGCTCGTCCAGCGGCACGCCGTCAGGATAGCCGACTGAGCGGCTATAGGCTTGCCAGGCTGGGCCGGCGAGGGCGGCGCTGCTCTCGTCGACGCAGCAACTGCTCAATGCAGCAGCCGCGAACAGGCGCGAGTTGATCAGCGCGAACCGAACTGCGGCAGCGCCTTCGCTGAGCCCCGTGATGCCGAGCTTCGCGGGATCGGCGATGCCGCGCGCGACCAGCAGATCAAGTCCCGCGGCGATGGCGCCATGGACGCTGCGGCGGTCCGCCCAATCTTTGACGTTGGCGGCATAGATTGCGTCGTAACTCGTAAGCTCCGGCTGGTTCGCTGCGAACAAGGCCGGGCGCTCGATGCTGAGCACGGCGTAGCCGCGCTGCGCGAACAGGAAGATCGGATATTCGTTGCCCGTGCCACCGCGCAGAAATCCCCTTGACCGATAGAGCGTCACGATCGTTGGAAGCGGCCTGCCGCCGCGCTCGCCAGGCGGAAGCACGAGATCGCCATAGACTTCGAGCCCGTTCGGCGCGCGCCAGGTCACCCGCTCGACATGGGCACGGATCCGTGCGGCAATCCCGGGATTTGGGTCGAACAGGGTGCGGACCGTGCCCGAGGAAAGCTCGATCTCGACGATATGCGCAGGGTGAGTCGAGCCTTCGCGAATACAGAGCAGACGTGCGCCGGCCTGGGTGCATCGCTCGACGACCTCGTCAGTCGCCCAAAGGCGATCGGGGAGCACTGCGCCGCTCCTCCAACGGTAAAGCCCCGTATGACGTTGATGCCAGCCCTCGCGCTTCAGGAAATAGAAACTCGAGCCGCTGGCCCAGAGGCCTTGGAATTGCCCAAGACACGCGGCAGCTTCGCAGCGATGTAGAGCGCCCGCCGTGTTGATGAGCTGTAGCCGTCGAGCCGCCAGGGGCGAAGCCGCGGTCGCGATGAGGGTAGCGCGCGCGCCGTCCGAATTGACCGCTTGGGCGTTGCCGCCTGCGGTGAGCGCCGCGCGCAACTGCGCCAGATCCTCGCCTTCAGCGGGCCGAACAGTGCCGGTTTGCGCATCGATAATGTCGTAACTCAGCGGCAGCGGGGAAGTGGGTTGAGGCCGGAAGCCGGCGTTGGGCAGCACGCGCTGGTCATAGACCCAGCCGCTTACTCCCTCGGCATCGATCGCGCGTTCGGCACGCATCCGCTCGGCGGCGCGCGCAACGCCGATGCGGCCGTCCCGCAGCCAGGCCCATTCGACGACCTCGATGGGGCCGTTCGTCAGCTGCCGCGCCCGCTCGCCCCGGCTCGAAGCCAGCCACAGCTGAACCGCCCCGCCCACGCGTTTGACGAAGCCGATGGTCATTCCATCCGGAGACCAGCGGGGGATGATTTGTGCAGGATATCCGGTGGCGATCGCCGTACCACGCATCGTGACGGTCGTGCTGATGAAGGCGCCGCCGCGATCGGCGATCCGCGGCGCCGCTCCACCCTGAAGATCGATCACGACCAGGGCCTGGCAATAGCTGTTGGTCGCGATGTCGGCCCGCTGCAGGATGAACGCGGCGCTGTGCCGGTCAGGGGAAATCGCCAGCGGGCTTGGCCCGCCCGTCGGCTCGGCGTCGGGGCGACCGATGCCGACAAGCTGCGTGAGCGTGTTGGCATCGAAGCTGCCCACCGAGGTCGGTGCGCCGAGCGGATTCCAGCCGTCGCAGCCGGCAGCGGCGGGAAGGGCCCAGACCGCCAGCGCAGCAAGCGTAACCAGCAGACGAATGCGACGAAAAAGGCGTGCCATCACCAGGCCTTCGCGATCGAAATGCTGACCACGCGACCGAGCGGCCCGTAATTGGTCGAATCATAAGGCGTGTCGGTCGCCGCCGAGACGAAGATCGGTGGCGGCGGCGTGTTGAAGAGGTTCTCGACGGCTAGGGTCACGCCCAGGCCACGCAGCCAAGCTGGGCCGGCGCGATCGGCGCGATAGCGCAGCGCGAAGTCGAGACGCGCCTGGTCATCGAGCACGCGCTCCGGCATGCGGCGCGTATCGCGCAGTTCGCCGGTATAGTTGAGCGCGCCGGTGACCGTCAGCGGGCCGTGCGTCCAGCTCGCGCTCATCCGACCGCGCCACTGCGGCGGATTGAACAGGATCCCGGCAAGCTGGAGTTCGGGCTGGGCGGGGCTGATCTGCCGGCGGCTCGCGAGATAGCTCACATTCGCGCTCACCGCGATACTGTCGTTGCCGCTCGCGAGCTTCGATCGGTAGGAGGCGAGCAGGTCGACGCCATGCGCGTGCTGCCGACCGGCATTGACGCTGCTGTTGTCGATGATCGCCACGACGCGCGTCGGGTCAAACGGTACTCCGGTTGCGTTGACGAAATAGTCGCCCCCGGCCAGCACCGCATTGACTTGCTCGACCGAGGGCGCAGCGGTGACGAATGCTGCGTAGGCGGGATCGCGCAAGGCCTGCGAGATGAACCCGATGGGGGTCACGATCCGATCGATGTAGCGCGTGTTGAAATAGCTGAGCTCAGCAGTGAATCCAGGCAGCTGCTGCGGCTGGATGCCTGCCGTTACCGACCAGCTCGTTGCGCGCTCCGGCGCAAGGTCGGTTCGCCCGCCTTGAACGAGCAGTGCGGTGGCGCCGGGCGGTGCACCCACCATGCCGAAGGTCCCCGCCCCTCGCAGCACGAGCGAAGGGGGCTGATAGCGCTGGAGCAGGGTTGGCGCGCGGAAGGACCTGCCCCAGCTCGCCTTGAGTTCAAGCCCGGCAAAGGGCGCGTAAATAAGGCCGAGCTTCGGCGTGGTGACCGAACCCGAGCTATCATAATGTTCGTAGCGCGCCGCCGCGCTGAGGCTCAGCCGATGGATCGCGGTGGCGGCTTGACCGGGCGCGACCAGGGGCAGGCTGAGTTCAGCATAGCCGTAGCGGTTGGACTGGGTGCGGGTGAAGCCGAGCGGATCGAACTGGCCTCGATCATGGTCGAGCTTGATACGGCGAAACCCGGTGCCGATTGCCAGCTTCGCGGCGCCAGCGGGCAAGTCGAGCAGCGGCCCGTCCCCGGCGAGCTCGACCCATTGCGCGGAATTGCAGTAGCAGCCCGCCACCAGGACGGAGCGGGTCTGCCCCACGAGATTGTCGACACGATAGTCGAGCCGCTCGCTCGCCAGGCTGCCGGTCAGCACCGCGCGCCAGTTCACGCCAACCTCCCATTCGAGCGCGGGCAGGAGCGCGAAGGCCCGGCTGTCGGTACGCTGCGACATGCGGCCAAGCGTGAGATCGCCGGCCGGATTGTTGGCATAGGCGAACCCGTGGCGGCGTCGGTTGAACAGGCCGTCGACGCGCAGGCGGATCGGGCCGATCTGGTGATGCGCGCTGATCAACCCATTATGATTGTTCGCCCAGGGGTAGAGGGTGAGGCCCGGCGAACGCGTCGCCGCATAGTCGCGCTCCGCCGCTTCCACCGCGCTATTGCGGTTGAACTCATAGGCGACGATGAACCCGCCGCCCTGCCACGTCGCCCCGCCGGTTGCGGCATATTGCTGCTGCTCGTTGCCCCCGTCGGTCGAGAAACCCAGCCGGGCGCGTGTCTCCAACCCTTCGAAATCGCGCTTCAACAGGATGTTGGCGACGCCGCCGACGGCGTCAGAGCCATACAGCGCCGAGGCGCCGTCGGCGACGATCTCGATACGGTCGAGCGCGCCGATCGGGATCGTAGAAACATCGACGCTTTGCCGCGTCCCGCTATAGGCGAGGCGCTTGCCGTTGAGCAGCGTGAGCGTCGCGTCGCTGCCGAGCCCACGCAGGTTGATCGACGATCCGCCGCCGCTGTTGGCACCGTTGAGCGTGGGCACATTGAGCCCGACTCCTGGGTTCTGCCCGCCGCCGAAGCTCTGCGGTATATTGCGCACGACCTCGCCGAGCGTCGCCTGTCCGGCGTTGCGGATGTCGGTTTCATCGATCGTGATCACCGGCGAAGCGACCGCGGTGCCGCGAATCCGGCTCCCGGTCACCACGACCTCGCTCGACACCTGTTCCTTGTCGCTCGTGCGCTCGTCGCTGGAAGGGGCGGCTTCGATGACGAAGCCGCCGGCGACCGGTCGCGCGACAAGACCGGAGTTCGCCAGCAGCGCGGATACGATTTCCTCGGGCGTGAAATCGCCTGCGAGTGCCGGCGCGACTTTCTCGCGCAGCAAGCCCGCCGGCGCGGTGATGCTGCGCCCCGAACGGGCCGAGACCTCGCGCAGCGCTGCTGCCAGCGGCTGCGCCTGAAGATCATAGCGCTGGCGCTGATCTTGCGCGCCGATTGCCGGGAGCACTGGTGCGATCAGCGCGAGCGCGATGCAGAACGCTGGCGCTGGCGCCGGAAATCTGGACGTTGGAACAATCGACATATTGCCTCCCCGTTGCACGCCGCTTCGGACGCTGACGGGGGCTTTGACGCGGCGATGCCGCCCTACCCTGGGAATTTATTCTGGGGTCTTGAGCAGGATACGGTTGGGTCCGCGCTCCACGCGGAGCTGGAATGTCGCCGCGATCATCGCGGCGAGTTGGTCGGGATCGCGCGCCTTGAACGTGCCGGTGAAGCGCCGCGACCTTGCAACCTGATCGGACAGGATGACCTGCGTCTCATTGTACCGGTTGACGGCATCGAGCACGTCGCCGAGCGGGGCGTCCTCGAATGACAGCATGCCGCTGATCCAGCGCGTTTCCCCCTCCGACAACGGGCTGAGGGCGGCAAGGGTCCGCAAGGGATCGAGTACCAGCCGCTCTCCTGGAGCGAGGCGCGCCGACGCTTGCGCCGGATTGGCCGACGCCAGCTGACGGACTTCCACCTGACCGCGAAGGAGCGAGACGGCGATCCGCGCGGTGCTGCGATCGACATCAAATGTCGTGCCGCTCCCGATGATCTCGTTGGACCCGGCGATGACCACGAAGGAGCGATCCGCTTCGTGCGGCACCTCGAAGCGCGCGCGACCACGTTCGAGTTCAACGCGCCGACGATTGCCGTATGCGATGCGGAGGCGAGAGTCCGTGTCGAGCGTGATCTTCGAACCGTCCTGGAGCGTCACCGAACGGATCTCACCGACCCGCGTGACGAGCAATCGGGGTGTCTCGTCCAGACTGCTTCGTGGGCTGGCGAATAGGATCGTGCCGAGCAGGGCAGCCAGCACCACGGCTGCCGCAGCAGCCAGCTTCCAGCGGCGCGGCGCGGACACGTCGGCGAGACGACGCTTGTCAGGAGGATCGAGCCGCCCGGCATGCTCCCACGTCGCCAGGAGCGCATCATAGGCTGCGGCATGGCTCGGATCTGAGGCGTACCAGTCCTCGAACGCAGCGCACTCCTCCTGCGAGGGTTCGCCGCGCAGTTTGGCGAGCCAGGCGCTCGCCTGCTCGCGAAGCATGTCGGGCGTGCTGGCGCCCGAGCCGTTCTGGTCCATCAACGCCTCAGCGCGCGATCGAGATGATCAATTGCCTTGGTCATGTGCCACTCGACGCCCTTGATACTCAAGCCCAATCGCGCGGCGATCTCCCTGTAGCTCAACCCTTCGAGACGGTGGGCGAGGAAGATCTCGCGGGTCTTCGGCTTAAGGCGCATCAGCGCGCGGTCGAGGCGGTCGAGCTTGTCTCGCGCTTCCAGCCGGGCGACGAGATCGGCTGCCTGGGGCATGATGTCGTCGGCGGACACGTGTGAGGCCATCGATCGCCGCAACGCGGTCTTTGCTCGGTCGCGCAGGAGATTGGTGGCGATCTGATTGAGATAGGCCTCCGGACAGACAACCTCCTCATCCCGCGAAGCCTCGACCGCGGCATAGCGAAGGAAGCTTTCGTGCATGAGGTCGGAAGCTTCATGATGATCCGCGCGGCGTGAGAAGAAACGGAGCAGGCGCGGACCATGGACCCGGTAGAGCGTATCCAGTCCCGGCCGTCGCCGGATCACCCGGTCTTCGGGCGGCAGCGGATCGTCCTCGCGCAGGCGGGCAACAGCGCCTGGACCAAGAAAACTCGCGATCATTGGCGCGCCTCGCATCCGACGCGCCGCGCCATATCATCGGCCTGCAGAGCAATATGGGTTGAACGATCGATCATGTCCGTCACTCGCGATTGCGCGCGTGCGAGCGAAGCCGGGTGTTGAGACACGCTTGAGTCGTGCGCCGACGCCTTTAGCCGCAAGCGGCTTGGACATGCGCGTCGGCCACCCGGCCGCGAGCGAGCGGGTCATGGCTCTCAAGACAGGGTTCTCACGCCCCGGCGCCACCCGCGTGGCGCCAGGTCAGACTAATTCGGACGGCTCGAAGCGCAACCCACCTGCGTAAGGTTATCTGAACGCGGGAAGAGTGACCGGGCGTCGTCATGGCCTGAACAATGTTCAAGCCCAGGAGCCTCACTTGCCAAAATCATCGTCGCGTTGCCGTCTGCCTTCCCTCGTTACCGCCAATGATCCTCCGAGGGCTCCGCTCAAGAAGCGGGGCCGGAAGCCGCGCCCAATTGTCGAGTTTCCCGAGCCTCTGACGGGTGACTGGATCGATCCGCCCTCGTTTGCGGAGTCATTTGCACTCCAGCTCCAGCGGCATGGCGACAGCTACCGGCATCTCCAGCTTGCCTTGCTGCGCCCTGGCGAGACGTTTGACCAAAGCACGTTTCGCCAGTGGGCGAGCGGCGCCAAGCAGCCCAGCACGGTCAGATCGTTCGAGATGCTGGCGCGGGTGGAGCATCGCTATCGGCTCCCGAACGGCTATTTCCGGGCCAAACTGAGCGCCTCCGGGCGCGCCACCTCGGGACACGAACGGCTCGCCGCCTCGCCGTCGGAGCGGCGTCGGCTGGCTTGGCACCTGCCCGATGATTTCGACCGGCGACCCGCGCACGAAAGAGAGGAAATCCTCCATTGGGTTCGCACGGTGATCATAGCCGGCGCGACAGATTACCGACGGTATCAGGCCGAAGCGACGAAGCTACGCTACGGTCTCCGCTTTCCTGCCCTTGAGGCGTTCGGGACGCGTGCGCTGCCCGGTCCGGCTGACGATGAAGATCAGCTGAGCCCATCGGTCCTGGCACCCCTGGGGCTGGTTCGTGAGATGGGCGAGCTGATCAGCTTCAAGACGGCGACGCTGACCAGGATCGGCGTGCAGCGAACTGGCGTCTGGAATGCGGAGACGGTTGCCCAGAAGGTCGAGCATCTGGCGCTGATGTTCGGCGCGCTGACGGCGGATCCCGGGTCGCCGATAGGGGGTCTGGGGGTTCCGCGCGAACGCTTGTGCATGGCGATGCTGGTCTTCCCTGCGGTGTGGGACTGGTATCTTCGATGGCGGGAATCGCGCCGCGGATTCTATACCGCATGGGAAGTGGGCATGCTGGAGCTGGCCGGTGCGATGACGCGACGCCCCACGGGCTGGATGCGCCAGACACCAAGCCTCGCGGGTCGACTGCGGCCGATCGCAGGGCTGATCGCGGAGGACGATGTCCGGCGTGCACAGACGGATTGGGATGGCGTTTGCGATGCTGCTCACGCACATGCGCGAGCGCGCTCCAAGGAGATCCTGCGCGTTGCCCGGGTCCATCGCGATCCCTTTGAGCCGATTCTGCCGATCCTGGAGGACGAAAGTCCGCTCGGCGCCTATCGGAAGATAACCGCCGAGATCATCCGCGAGATGCCGGATATGGGCCGCTATCCGCGAGCCGCGGCGGAAGCCGTACGCGGCTTTCTGATGTTACGCCTGGGACTCCATCTTGGCGTGCGCCAGAAAAATCTGCGGCAGCTGCTAATCTGCCCGCGCGGAACGACGCATCGTACTGAGCGTCAGCTCGAGACCTTGCGCCGTGGCGAACTGCGCTGGAATGCGCGCGAACAGGCCTGGGAGGTGTTGATTCCATCGGTCGCGTTCAAGAACGCAAACTCGTCCTTTTTCGGCAAACGGCCGTTCCGGCTTCTGTTGCCTGACCTGGACGGACTCTACGGCCATCTCGAAACCTATATCGTCCGACACCGTCCTTTGTTGCTAGGCGATGCCGCAGATCCTGGCACACTTTTCATCAAGACGGTCAAGCAGAGCAGCTCGGACGCCGCTTACAACCAGGCAACCTTCTATGAAGCGTGGCGACTGCTGATCCAGCGCTACGGGATTTACAATCCCTATACGGGACGCGGTGCCATCAAGGGCTTGCTTCCGCATGGGCCGCACAACGTCCGGGACGTGCTCGCGACTCATATTCTCAAGCAGACCGGCTCCTACGAGCAGGCAAGCTACGCCATTCAGGACACCCCGGACATGGTCGCCAAGCATTATGGCCGCTTCCTTCCCCAGGACAAGGCAGCGCTGGCGGCGCGCATTCTCAATCAAGTATGGGAGACTGGCTGAAGCGGATCGCTCTTTCGCGTGCTCCGCCCGGGCAGGAGAGGGCTTCGCTAGGCCTGAGTGCGCAATCGGGACAAAACGCGGTCGCGCCGCAGGCGCGAAACGCCACCACTCATCCCGCCAGCCGCCAATCGCCCGTCTCGACCTTCTCATAGCGCAGCTGAGGCCCGGTGAGCGCCCCGACGATCCTGCCATCGCAGCCATTGCCGGACCCGCTCCCCGCGGCGGGATAGGATAGCTCGACCCCGGTATAGAGCTGGCCGTCATGCGCACCGGCACGGCAAGCACCAATGCCTCGGCCGCACCGGGCTTGAGCGCCACCGCGGTGCCGCCGCCGATCGCGGCCCGCACCGCGCAATCCGCAGGTCCTGCGACCCAGGTCAGCGCGACCGCCACCGCATCGAGGTCGAGTGTCGCCGGCTGCTCGGCGCGCATCTGCGCCGTTTTCGCCCCCGACTGCGCCTCGGCGAACCTCGCCACCTGGATGGCGAGGAACATGTCCTTGCCGTCGATGGTGAAGGTCCGCGCGCGTCCGGCGGTCCCTTTGGTGAGGACATTGAGGTCGCTCCCGGCGAGCTTGGCCTCGATGTCGAGCCCCAGGTCCTGCGTCACGGTGATGGTGATGGTCGCCGCCTTGAGCGCCGCATAGATGCGCGGCTCGCCCAATGGCCCGGCGAGCTTCGACATGTCCTTGACTCGCACGATGCTGAGATCCCCGAAGCGTGCGGTGACCTTCGAGCGATAGCTCGGATCGAGGTCGAGGAACTTCAGGAACCCCGTGGTGAAGCTCGCCTGAAGATTGTTATCGATGGTGATCTCCCGGAGCCCGGGCTCGGTCACGAGATTGTCGGGTAACGCGCCCTCCCATAGGGACCATGGCCCGGAACCCACAGCGCCCCCACCGGTACGCTCGGCCGCAGCTCGTGCAGCGCAGCGTATCGACCGAAGGCCTGCGAGAATTTGGGCACGAAGACCGGCCCGATCGCGCAGCCGGAAAGCGCGAGCGCGCAGCAAAGCGTGACAAGCCGCCGGTTCATTGCGCGCGCTCCTGCTCGAAGGCCGCGATATAGGCGCGCACGCGGCGCTCGGTGCGCGGCCGCGGTTCGCGCCCGTCGCGAAGATCGAACACGAAGCAGGGGTCGCCGACCGCGTCGCGCCCGAACCGGGTCGGCGGCACACGCCAGGTCTTGAGATGCTTTTCGACAATCATGCGCAGCATGGCAGCCTCCGAATCGATGTTCGATATATGTTCTCAAGCCATTTCCTACTTGTCTAGGATTTTTCCTGCGCTATGGTCCGGCCATGGATGACGTAGAAGCACGCGCGGCGCTGGAGCGCCTGGTCGAGCGCAGGGGCGAGAGCTATGCGAGCATCTCGCGGCTGCTCGGGCGTAATGCCGCCTATATCCAGCAATATATCCGCCGGGGCTCGCCGCGCCGGCTCGAGGAAGCCGATCGCCGCAAGCTCGCGCGCTATCTGGGCGTGGACGAGAGCGAGCTCGGCGGTCCCACCGCACCCGCCTCCGACTTTATGATGGTGCCCAAGCTGGCGGTGCAGGCTTCGGCGGGGCCGGGCGCGTTCGTCGAAGGCGAGGCGCCGATCGCGCAGTTCGGGTTCGACCGCCGCTGGCTGTCGCGCATCACCAGCGGCAAGCTCGACCAGTTGTCGATCATCCAGGTGTCGGGCGATTCAATGGCGCCGACGCTTGCCGATGGCGACGATATCCTGATCGACCGCGCCGATGCAGCCCCGAGACTGCGCGATGGCATCTATGCCCTGCGCCGCGACGACACGCTGATGGTCAAGCGGCTCTCGCTCCATCCGTTCACCGGTCTGCTCACTATCGCCAGCGACAACCCTGCCTATCCGACCTGGGCCGATTGTCCGCCCGAGGGAGTGGATCTGATCGGCCGCGTGGTGTGGGCAGGGCGGCGGCTCGCCTGAATCCTACAATCTTACACTATCCTATGATTGTAGGAGATTTGTAGGATCATGTTCCCTACCCGTTCCCTTGTCGGCGAGTCGTGAGAGGCGTTTCTCCCCGCCTGCGGCTTGCCGGCACGGGAATAAGAGATGGCAAAATACAAGGAACTGCTTGCCGCGGGTCTTGCGGCGGCAGTCGTAGCGACGACTGCATCGGTCTTGGCGTCGGAGACGGTCAGCTACAGCTATGACGCGCGCGGCCGCCTAGTCGCGGTGAAGCATAGCGGGATGGTGAACAACAACGTCCAGACCAACTACACCTACGACAAGGCCGACAACCGGACCAACAAGACGGTGACCGGCGCGCCGTAGCCGCGCGCCAATCCAACTTTCTCAAATTGACGGAGATTCTAATCATGCTGATTCAACGGCAGGGCGACGTGCGCCCATATGGCCGAGCCAGGACCTGGCTCGTGGCAACAAGTATTCTTGCAAGTGGCATGGCTGCGCCTGCGCTGGCGCAAAACGAACCACCGCCTTACTCGAACCGCGATGAGAACGGCGTCGACCCCGTTACCGGCCAGTTCGGCTTTGTCATGGAAGAAGGGTCAATTGGGGCAGGTGAGAGTCGTCTCGAGCTTCAACGAATCTTACTTAACGGGGCTCGGTGGACTGACAATTGGGCATCCACCTTCAAGCGGAAGACCATCAATGGAAGTATTGTCGTAATCCTCGAGTTCGGTCCGATCTCGGATTCGTTCCTGTTCTCCGGTGGCCAATATAAACCGAGCAAGGCTGATGGCAGCTCGCTCGTCGCGCTTCCTTTTGGGAACTATCGATACACGGCTCGTGATGGAACCACGATCGAGTACCAGACACTTGATGGCGATGGTTACCCCGTGCGTGCGCCGAGCTGCAACTTGCAGGCCGGAGTTCAGAGTTGCGGCTTCCCGGTTTCTATAACCAAGCCCAATGGCGCAACTTACAGTCTGGACTGGGCGCTACACCAAGTCTGCGACGAAGATGGGGAAGGAGATTGTCCTAACGGCTCAAGTTTCAGCCGTTTGATGTCGATCACCAGCCCTTCGGGAAATCGGATCGACTTTACATACGAGACCGATTACACCGGTATAGGCGTGCCGCCGAGCGAGTGGTCTGTTCGGACCAAGGCAACTTTCGTCGACGCGGGCGAAACCTGCGTCCCGAACTGTGCTTCAGCGAATTATTCAAGGACTTACCATAGCTCCGGTTCGACACTCACTGTGTCGGATTTGCTCAATAACCAATGGCAGTTCACGGGCGTGGGTGGGCGAGTGAGCTCAATCAAGCGACCAGGAAGTACGGCAGATGACATCAGTATCAGCTATGGAACTGGCGGTGTGGTGACCTCCGTTGCCAATGACGGCGTTACGACTGGCTACGCTAGATCGGTCAGTGGCTCGACGGCAACCACTACCATCACCAACGCGCTCTCGCAGGCAACCATCGTAATAGCTGACCTGACGCGCGGGCGCGTCACTTCGGTGAAGAATGCCCTCAACCAGACGACATCCTATCAGTTCGACACTAGCGGACGGCTAACGCGCGTCACTCAGCCCGAAGGCAACTATGTCGAGCACCTCTACGACGCGCGCGGTAACATCACGCAGACGACCCGGGTGGACAAGGGCGGTTCAGGGCCGAACAACATCGTCACCAGCGCGTCCTATTCGTCGATCTGCGCGAATGCGAAGGTCTGCAACCAGCCCAACTCGACCACAGATGCGCGCGGTAAGGTGACAGACTATTCCTATGATGCCGGGCATGGCGGCGTGCTTACGGTAACGCAGCCGGCGGCTACGAGCGGCGGGACGCGGCCCCAGGCGCGCTATAGCTACTCGACAATTGCCGGAATTTCGCTGTTGACCGGCGTATCAGCGTGCCAGACCTCAGCGAATTGCGCCGGCACTGCTGACGAAATCAAATACACGGCTACGTATGACACGCAGCACCGGCTAACCTCGACGACAGTGGCGGCCGGGAACAGCTCGCTCGCTGCGACCACCACCTATGGCTATGATGTAGTAGGCAACGTCACGACCGTTGATGGGCCACTTGCTGGCACGGCCGATACGACCATTTATCGCTATGACGTGATGCGGCGCTCAACCGGTGTGATTTCGGCTGATCCTGATGGCAGCGGGTCGCTTAAGCGGCGCGCGCAGAAGGTTGGCTATGATAGCGCCGGCCGGGTGACGCAGATCGAGCGCGGTACGGTGACCGGCACCGACGACACCGCATGGGCAGCGTTCGCGCCGGCCGAGAAGGTGACGACCACTTGGACCAATGGACGCAAGACGAAGGAGGTATTGTCGGCGGGCAGCGCCAACTACGCGGTGACGCAATATGGCTACGACAATCGCGGCCATCTTGTGTGCATTGCGCAGCGAATGGACCCGGCCCAGTGGGCGGTGCAGAGCGATTCCTGTACCCCACAGCTCACCGGTCCCAACGGCCCCGACCGGGTCGAGCAACGTGGGATCGACGCCCTTGGACGTGTGGTCGACTATCACCGCGCGTTCGGCACGGCCGCGGCGTCGCACGACTATGTGAGCTTCACGCCCAATGGTCAGGTCGAAACGGTCACCGACGGCAAGGGCAACAAGACGACGTACGAATATGATGGGCATGATCGTCTCAAGAAGACGCGCTTCCCCGATCCCTCGAGCGCGGGCAGCAGTTCGACGACCGACTATGAGGAGCTGACCTACGATCCCGGCTCGAACGTCACCAAGCGGCGTCTGCGCGACGGGCAGGAGATCGACTTCGGCTATGACGATCTGTCGCGGCTGACGAGCAAGGATCTGCCGGTCGCGCATTTCGACACGAGCTACAGCTACGACCTGCTCGGGCGGATGACGGGCATCGCGAAGACCGACGGGCATTCGCTGTCGTTCGCGTTCGACGCGCTGGGGCGCAACACCAGCGCGGCAGCGAATTCGGGCAGCTTCACCTACCAGTACGACCTGGCGGGACGGCGCACGCGGGTGACCTACCCGGGCGGCAGCTTTTATGCCCAGTACGACTATCTGGTGACGGGCGAGGTCTCGGCGATCCGCGAGAATGGCGCGACCTCGGGCGCGGGCGTGCTGGCGACGTTCGGCTATGACGATCTCGGCCGGCGCACCAGCCTGACGCGCGGCAACGGGACGGTGACGAGCTATGGCTATGACGCGGTGTCGCGGCTGGCCTCGCTCGGGCATGACCTGGCGGGCACTTCGCACGACGTGACGGCGACGTTCACGCACGATCCGGCGAGCGGTATCGCGAGCCGGACGCGCGACAACGACGGCTATGCCTTTCCGGGCTTCGCCAACGTCAACCGGACCGACACGATCAACGGCCTCAACCAGGTGACTCAGACCGGTTCCACCAGCGTGAGCCACAGCGACGGGCGCGGCAACGTCACCGCGATCGGATCGACCGCCTATTACTATGATGCCGAGAACTGGATGAAGAGTGGCGCGGGGATCGACCAGTTCTATCCCGATCCGGCAGGGCGGCTGATCCGCGCGCTGGGCAGCGCCGACACGCGCTATGCGTGGGACGGGTTGGACCTGGCGCTCGAAATGAATGCCAGCGGAACGGTGCTGCGGCGCTATGTCCATGGCCCGGGGATGGATGCGCCTTTGGTGTGGTACGAGGGCAGCGGCACCGGCGACCGACGTTGGCTGCATGCAGACGAGCGCGGTTCGATCGTCGCGGTGAGCGACGGCACGGGCGCGTCGATCGCCACCAACAGCTATGACGAGTACGGCGTGCCGGCGAGCGGCAATATCGGGTCGTTCGGCTATACCGGGCAGCTGTGGCTGCCGGAGCTGGGGGCGTATTACTACAAGGCGCGCATCTACAATCCGGTGCTCGGGCGGTTCATGCAGACCGATCCGATTGGCAATGGGGACGGGTTGAACCTGTATGCGTATGTAAAGGGCGATCCGGTTAATTTCACCGATCCGACGGGGAAAAGATGTCACAAAGTTGAGGTTTCTGGCAGTGACGGTGTCAGCGTTGCTTGGAGTTGTGACTCCGATGAGTTTCCCGTTCCTGATTGGTGGTACTATCGAGAGGATGGATACGACGGCTCGGGCAGTGGCGGCGGTGGCGGACAGTCGGTGCCGGGGCTAACTATTTGCCCCCCCGTTGTTGCGAAAATAACCGGTGTCGGGCCTAACCAGGCGAATACCAGTAACCCTACGTCTATTTCACAAACGCCGGGCAACCAGATTCCCAATGGCGGTGTGGCAATCGACCCATCTGACTTTGGCGTCCCAAATGCGAAAGGTGCAGCTCGTGGCGCTTTGGCCGAGGTAAGAATCTATCCTATTTGGGCAGCCGCTCAGGCACCGTCTAACGGAGCGCCGGCGATCCCGCCGGGCTTGCCATCGACCGGACCCTATACCGTTATGGACGTAATCGGACCAGCCAGCGCTCGCAATCAACCTGGCTTTCATATCGATCTTTATAGGTATAGTGATCAGAAGCAGGCCTTCGCGTCTACACGGCGGGTGCCGGTCATAGTTGTAGTTCCAGATAATAGCGCGGGTGTGCAATGTCCTACTGGAAATTAACGCTTCTCCTACTTACTTCTTGTGCAACAGCGCCCCAAGAAGGTCCAACAAAAGCGAGCCTTTATGATGGGAAATCAACAAGTGGAGTATTACCAGGGGGAGTCCGGTACAATTTCAATGGCAAATCCTTGTTAAAACTTAAAGTAAATGGAAAAACTCTGACTATTGACCCAAAAACTCCTGCTGTAATTTCGTCAGCGCGTAACGGAGAGTTCCTGATATTAAATTATGGTGACGGGTCCGGGCAGGTTTACAAGATTGAAATATATGATCTTTTCGAAAACAGAGATACAGGATTTGACAACACTGTATCACACCTAATCTCTTATGGGCGTTCTCGAGACAATTGTTTGATAAATGCAGAAGAGGTAAGCCTGGTGCTTGAACAATGGACGAGCTCGAATGAATTCCTTCTGAAATCGGAAGATTTCTCGCGAACGCCAAATTGCGGGCACATCAACAGGCTATGGAAGGTTAGTTTGCCAAGACATATAGATCAGAAAATCAACATCCAGTAAGCTGGATGCTGATTTTTACTTGGCCGGGATAGCACTCCCGGCCATTTATCTATAAACGACCAAGATACATTATTTATCACATAGCTCCGCCACCATGCCCGCTATAGCGAAGCCTCTCTGCTATCGGTTGGAGTGAGGAGACTAACGATAGCTACGAGGATATATAATCGCGGCCCCACCCGTTAGTTTGCGGAAAAGCGGAAGATCGCCCCAGTCGTTCATTAACTTTCGCCGCTTTATCAGCAGACTGCCACGGCGATATGCCGCTTGGGTACTGTTAGCTGCAACGTGTGCGAGAGCGGCCTCTGCGACTTCACCCGCGTGGTTACTCTCTTCGCTGACCCAATCCCGAAACGACGATCGAAACCCGTGTACGATATAGGGGCTCCTTCATTTCCTTGAGCAGCTTGGCACAGTGATCTCATGCGCGCCAAGATTCCGAAGAAGATATCACCGTTGCTTTATATGACTCGGCTGCTGCCAGTCGGAGACTTTGAGGATCAAGCAAACTGCGACCGTTGATCGATCAAGACGTCAATTGACCGCGACTGGTGTCAGAGTGAGAAGATGGTCTCACTCAGTGAATGTTTGCGTCGCATTCGAAGTAAAAACCTGCGTCCAGAATCCCGTCCGCGAGCGGCGGAAAATATCGCAGTTCGAGGACCAGCGCCCCTTCGTTCCAGGTCGCATTCGCTTCTACATTCGACACGAGCCATTCCTGCGCGTGTCGGTTGAGAGGTGTCAGTTGGACCAATCCGCCGTCACGACGAGCGCTGAAATCGGCGCCGGCGCTGGCCGGAACGGTCGCTGCTACAAGCTCTTCTCGTGTCCGCATATGGCAGACCTATCACTTGGCTGACGTCGAACTAAAGTTGCTCGCCCCGTCAGCCGCATATTTTTTGTCCATTTTGACTCTATCCGCCGTGACGGTAGCACGGCCAATAGCGTGGGCAAATGCACCAAAGCCGGGTCGCGCCGGGAGCCAAAAATTGCCCCGGCAGATTACCACCGGGCCGAATATGGAAGGAGCAAAGGGTCGACCTAAGCCGAGCCCATCCGTTGCAAGACGGCGACTATCCCTCAGGTACCCAGCCCGCAAAACCGGATGGATCCGTTCTGGAGCATTTCACCCCTCCCGCAAAATTGAATCCGAATCTCCGCCAGCCGAGGCCTATGCATGGACTGACCCAAGCAATCGAGCTTTGATCAATGCACGCCGGCGCCAGAGAGCCCTGTCTGAACAGATTGATCCGCGACGGATGCCTTTGCCTCCTCCATATGACGACGAAGTCTGGACTGGAGATCGGCTAGCATGGCGGCTTCGATAGCCGGATCGTCGAGCAGCTTTGCCTCTGCAAGTAGTTCGGCAATGACCTTGAGGAGCGCATCGACGGTCGCGAACAGACTTAGCGATCGCTGCGCGTCTGACGTGCCCTTCGGGTGCATGAGGCTGGCGATTGCGCGGATCGTGGCGAAGAACACCTGATCCTGAACTTCCGCGGCGTAGCGGTCGCCCTCATCGTTCATCGCGAAACCGCCCCCTTCTCCGCTCGTTCCAATGTGGAGCTAATGGGCGGCTCACCACGCTCGTTGCAGGTTGGATTCATCGTTGCGTCCCTACAGAGGCCCGTGACACGAGGATTGAGATTGATGATCGAGAAGCCCACCATGTCCGATCTGATCGCATCGCTGCGCGATGCGCTGGATGCAGCTGACGCGCTCGGCATGTCCCGCATTGCCTGCCACATCGACCACGCCCTGGCGCTCGTCTTGGAAACCGCGGCCATCGGTCAGCCCGCACCCGCGCCTGTGACCAGCTCGGTAATGTAGCCTTCCATCGCGGCCGCGATCGGTTCGGACAGCTGCAGATAGGTGCGGCGACGGTCGGAGGGATCGGGCTCGCGCACGACGACCGCCTGCTCCTCCAGATGCTGGATCCAGCGCAACGCTGTTGTCGGCGGGACATCCGCGGCGATGCAGGCGCTTGAGACCGATACCCGCCGCTTCTCCCGGCGGGCGATGAACAGGTCAAGCATTACGTCCCACGCCGGTTCGCCAAAGTCGCGCTCGAGCATTGCGAAGTGGCGCTGGCGCCGCCGCCGTGCCCGATACATGGCTTTTGCCGTGGCGGTGATCAGCTGAGTTGCCGGTGCCTCCATCGGCGCGCCGCAATCGGGTATCGCATCGGCTTTCTCACCGCGCAGCAGGTCGAGCACCGACTCCAGACGGCGCACCACTTCGTCCTCGATGGTGCTTGGCCCCGTTGGCTCGCGCTCATCAATCGTCTGATTCATTGGAGCATTCCCCGCGCTCGAAGACTGATGCAGGCGCTGCCTGCGACAATGAGATGGTCATGCAGCGTGATCGCCAGGTGCTTTCCAGCTTCCGCGATCCTTCGGGTGAAGGTGATGTCTGCCTGACTAGGCTCGGGCGATCCGCCCGGATGATTATGGACCAGGATCATGGCCGCGGCGTGCAGCTCGAGCGCCCGGTTCAGGATCCGGCGAACGGATATGGGAATATGATTCGGATCGCCCTCGGCAATCAGCTCGTCACAGATCAAGCGATTGCCGGCATCGAGATAGAGCACGCGGAGCCGCTCAGTGCGCGCGTCACCCATCGTCGCGACAAGATAGCGTTCCAGCTCTGCGCCGCTGGCGGTGACCGGTGCGTCAAGCAGCCGGTCACGAAGACTGTGCTCGAGCAGGGCGCAGTGCGCGCCGAGAAGACTTGCGACCTGATCGGATGTCTCGCGCGCGATTGCCGCCGAGCTCGCGCTCAAGACACCGCCCAGCGACGCAAAACGCAGGATCAGGCGTTCGGCGAAACTCCGCGCCACCTTCCCGGTCGGCGCGAGAAGTCGCTCCAGGACTTCCGCATCTCGCCGCGCGCGCGCGACCGCTGGTGGTATCGCGTTGCCCCGATCAGCAGGAACAGCATCCCATAGCTCCACGCGACGGTCATTGCCGAATAGACCACTGGGTGGATCGAGAGGTTCATCGCCTTGGCGCCGTGAGCACCGAGCGAGAGCAGTTGGAACGCGGACAACCATAGCGGCCAGAACCTATGCGCGCGCAGGCTCACCGCGAGGAACGCGATGAAGCTTACCGAATCGATCAGAAGATGCGTGGGGTCGACCCTCGCGAAGCGCACTTGCAGAAACTGGTGGAGCAGCGGATCCGCGATCAACCCTGAAAGGATAATGATGCCAATCAGACGCTCGGGCATGCCGCCGCAGCGGATGGCATAGGTGCATCCGCCAGCGGCAAGCCCGAAATAGAAAGCGCTTCGCGCGATCCCGCCATAGACCTCCAAAGGACCATAGACCGCGACGGCATCGCGCAGCGTCACCCCGAACACCAGCGCCACAAGCGCGGAGGTGACCAATCCGATGATGATTGAAAAGCGCATGCATCGCGACTGACCTCACCTCCTGCTCGTGGTCAAGCTGGTCTCATCCAACCAGGGAAAGCGCGGGTGCCCGGCGGCGTGCTGCGGCAGCAGCGCCCTTTTCGACATTCTCGCGCGTGAGCGGATGCGTGTCGCCGCTGGCGAGCGTCTGATACTGCTTCTCGAGCTTGCCGTGCGCACGCAGCACGCTTCCACTGGACTCGATCGCCTGGGTGAGCGCGCGATGGAGCAAGAGCACGGTCGGCTGATTCTCGACGGGAAGCAGGCCCACTTCACGGCGCTTCGCGACGGTACCGGCCATCAGATTGGCGACCGCAACCATCGCATCTTCCATCGCCTCTTCGGCCGCGAGAATCAGCGGCGACATTTCGGCGGCGACTTCATGGATCACTTCAGACATGCAGCATCCCCCCGCAGCGCGAGGGCGCTGCGTCTAAGTGTTGGTCACTCGATAGGAGGGCAGATTTTCGTCCGCCCACTCGCTGGCCCTCTCCCCCATCGCCAGAAGCGTGAACACGATGGCCAGGATCAGAAACGCGAAGGCTGGTATCAGCCAGGCGCGCGTGAGTGGACGTATGTCATCCGGGCTCCCCCAACTCCAAAAATGGACCGTCCCGGGAAGCCGTGTTGAGGGCGGGAAATATGCCGCTGGCATTTCCGCTACCCCGTGTCCCTCGGACATCGCCGGTTCGTCCGGCATTGGAGTTGCGACGGATGGAAGGCGGGGGGCAACCGCCATCAGTTCATATATCAATCTTTCATATGGTCCCGGAACGTTCGCCATCACCCAACGTGCCGCGTCGCCCCGTTCCTGCAGGCCGAGATTCTTAGTCGCTCGTGCCGCGCGAGCATCGATCGTGTGAGGAGACGTACCAAGCAGCCGGGCGATCTGCTTCGATGATAGCCCGCAATAGACGAAACGGAGCGTCGCGATCTGTATCGCGGTTAGGGACTGGCGCCCTTGAACTAACCTGCTTTTCGACATCGCACGCGCTGACCGTACCCCCAACCTATTAACCATGAACAGCGTTGGTGGGTCTAGTTCCGCGACGTGTCTAGTTGATCTAAGCGCCGCGCAATCTCCTTGAATCGCTCGACGCCAGCCACGTCTCCAGTGATCGCAAGCGAACCGATGCGCTCTGCGATCCAAGCAGGTGCACGTCGACCATGCCGGCGCTGAATTGCAAGGGCTTCGGCCCAGCGTTCTTCATCAGGCGTCACGGTTGAACCATACCAGCGAAGAGATGGTCAGTTTCCGCTTTCCTACAGATCGTCATGTCGTCCACAGTCCTTGCATGGCACGGCAGGACAATGACGACACGCCCACTGTTCGGGAAGCAATGGAATTCTGGATTGTCGGCACGCTGCTGGCGGCGGCGGTGTTAACCGGCGCGTGGGGCCTAATGCGGTGGCTGTTTAGCTGGCACTGAGGGCAGCGTCGACCGCGGGCAAAACATCGGGGCGCCTGTATCCACCAGTTTACGCGCAGAGCGATTGATTGATTGCGGGCCCGCCGTGAGCGGCACTTTTTTGTCGGCGGGCGATGTCTCGGCGCAGTCGGCGGCGGCCTTTGGCAAGTCCTAGTCGATTATCAGGCGGTGGATGTGGAAGCAGGTCAAGCGGAAGGTCCCTCTCGTCAGGCGCACTGATCGCGCGTCCCGGCGCTCACTCAATCGGTACCGTGATATTTACGGCAAATCCCGATGGAGGACAGAACCCGACGGCTTTGTTTTCGGTCCTCCAGACCGGCCTTAGGGGAAACCAGTTCTCCGTCGTCTACATAGCGTAGTCCAATCACGGGTTCACTTGCATTGCCCCAGGCTCTCCTCACTCGCGCGGAGCTGTACGAACTTGTCTGGGCCGAGCCGCTCAACAAGATCGCCGAGCGCTTCGACACCTCGGGCCAGCGGCTCAGCCAGATCTGCGATGCGCACGCGATCGACAGACCGGAACAGGGACACTGGCTCCGGATCGAAATGGGCAGGCCCGTCAGCGTACGACCGCTCAAACCCGCTCCTGCCGGCGTTCCGGAGCTCATCTTGATCAGCCCGAGCAAGCGAGAAAAGGCGCATGCGTCCGTCGAAACTGTCCCATGCGTGCCCGACGCCGATTCTTCCGCTGCCAACACGCTCAGGGTGCCAGAGCGGCTCGTGCGGCCGCATGCTCTGATTGCCGAGTGGATTGCCGTTCGCGAGCGGGAAGTCCGCAAGAAGGAGCAGGTCTACGATCCCCGGCTGAAGCGGCTCATAATGCCGACGCCGCTGACGGCCGCCGATCGACGCCGCTTCAGGCTCGCCGATGCGATCTTCAAGGCGGTCGAGAAGCAGGGGGTACAGGTTCGGAAGGACGAGCGCCGCGAACTGCTGATGGTGCGGAACGGTGAGCAACTCACCTTCCAGCTGCGATATCGCCTCAAGCGCGGCCAAAGGCAGCTCACGCCGGACGAGCTGCGCTGGCGCGGGCCGGACGCAGAGAAATGGGTCTACGAACTCAACGAAACCGACTCGCTCCTCTTCGAGATCAAGACGTGGCTTCCACGAGGAGCGCGCACGGAATGGGAAGATTCGAAGCGCGCGACGCTGGAGCAGCAGCTCGACGACATCGTAGCCGGTATCATGGGTGCCTTCCCTGCGCTCGAGCAGCTTCGCAGGGAGCGGGAGGAGGATCGCCGCCGGAGCGGGCTTGCGGCCCAAGAGCGGCGTGAGCGCGAGAATGCGCGCAAGCTCGATGCCGCGCGCTTTCGGCGCCTGCTCGAGCTGGCTTCGGCTTGGCGCGAGGCGGAGCTCGCCCGCGCGTTCCTGGCGGCTCTGCGGGAGCGGCTGCCGCCGGACACACTTCCGGTCGCCGGCATCGACGCCGCCGACTGGCTCGCTTGGGCGGAGCGAAAAGTCGAGGAGCACGACCGGCTCAATGGCGGCGCCGGGTCCGTCTTCGAATCGATCGCCGGGGTCACTTTATGGACCTACCCCGATGCGTGACGCATGAAGCGCCCCAGCTGCGCCAGCGCCGAAGTTCGGCTTCAGGAGCTTCGCGCCGTCGCGGAGATGATCGAGGTGATCGGACCAGTGCTGCATCATCCGCACCCGCTCGTCCCAGTATTCGCCGCGGGTATAGGCGCGGCGCACCCCGTTGTTCTCCATATGCGCGAGCTGGCGCTCGATCGCGTCCGGGTTAAACAGGCCCGACTCGTTGAGGAGCGTAGCTGCCATCGCCCGGAAGCCGTGTGCGGTCATCTGATCCTGCTTGAAGCCAAGCACGCGGAGCGCGGCATTGACCGTGTTCTCCGACATCGGCCGCCGCGGCGAGCGGAACGACGGGAAGCAGTAACGCCCGGTGCCGGTCAGCTCGTGCAGATCCTCGAACAGCCCGACCACCTGGGTCGAGAGCGGGACCCGGTGCGGCCGGCGCATCTTCATCTTTTCCGCCGGGATCGCCCAGACGGCGCGCTCGAAATCGAACTCGCTCCATTCCGCCTGGCGCAGCTCGCCCGGTCGGACGAACAGATGGGCGGAGAGCCGGAGCGCATAGAGCGTGATGGCGTGGCCGCTATAGCCTTCGATCGCCCGCATCAGCTCGCCCGCGCCCTTCTCGGTGGTGATCGCCGCAAGGTGCTTCACCTTGGGAACGGTGAGCGCGCCCCGAAGGTCGCGCGCCGGGTCGTGCTCGGCTCGTGTGGTCGCGATGGCGTAGCGGAACACCCGGCTGAGCACACTGCGCATCCGGCGCGCGCTTTCGTAGCGGCCAGTGGCCTCGACCGAGCGGAGCACGGCGAGCACTTCCTGCGCGGTGATCTTCGCGATCGGGCGGTTGCCGAGCTTGGGATAGGCCTTGGCGAGCAGCCAGCGGACCTTGCTCAGCGTGACGTCCGCCATCCCCTCGCGTTCGTTCTTGGCGATCCACTCCTCGGCGACCAGCTTGAAGCTGTTCTCCTCGGATAGCTTCTCGCGAGCGGCCGCGAGCTTGGCTTCATGCGAGGGGTCGCGGCCGGCCGCGATCATCCGCCGCGCCTCGTCGCGCTGCCCGCGCGCGTCGACGAGGCTGACCTCCGGCCACGCGCCGAACGAAAGCGTCCGCTGCTTGCCGAGATGGGCGTAGTTGAGCCGCCAGAGCTTCCGGCCGTTCGGTTTGACGAGAAGATAGAGCCCGGCCCCGTCGGTGAGCTTATATTCGCGCTCGCGTGGTTTGGCGTTTGTGATGGTCGTTGAGTAGAGTCTTCCCATGGTATCCGCCCGTCCATGCGGGGTCTCCGATACCATGCAGGATACCATATTTGTTCCCGATTGGTGCCGGATCAGCCCGGATTTGACCGGACGGTCATAGCACAAAAAACGGCAGAAGTCCGCCGTTTTTCGACGTTCTCGGATGCCCTCGGAAGAACAAATGGTGCCCAGAAGAGGACTCGAACCTCCACGGCCTTGCGACCGCCAGCACCTGAAGCTGGTGCGTCTACCAATTCCGCCATCTGGGCACGGGGTAGGCGGGCGCCTCTAGGGGACGGCCGGGGGGCCTGTCAACCGCTTCTCGCAGCCGGTCGCGGCACGGTTGCCCTTTGCCGCGCCACGCGGCATGGGGAGCGCGTTGGACAGACTTTCGAGGGCGCGATGAAGGACAGGCTGGTGACGGTGATCGGCGGCGGCGGGTTCGTCGGACGCTATGTCGCGCAAGCGCTGCTCAAGGCCGGCGCACGCGTGCGTATCGCCCAGCGCGACCCGCGCCAGGCGTGGTTCCTGAAGCCGCTGGGCGGGCTCGGCCAGACCCAGTTCGTCGCCGCCGACGTGACCCGGGCCGATTCGCTGGCGCGTGCCGTCGCCGGATCGGATGCGGTGGTGAACCTCGCGGGCGCGTTCGGACGCCAGGCCTATCCGGTGAACACCGCCGGCGCCGAGAATGCCGCCAAGGCCGCCGCCGCGGCGGGCGCGTCCGCCTTCGTCCACGTCTCCGCGCTCGGCGCGGATCCGGATGCCAAGTCCGACTATGGCCGCTCCAAGGGCGAGGGCGAGCAGCTGGTGCGCGACGCCTTCCCCAGCGCCACGATCGTCCGGCCCTCGTTCATCTTCGGGCGCGAGGATCAGTTCGTGAACCGCTTCGCCGCGCTCGCCGCGCAGGCGCCGGTCGTGCCTGTGCTGCGCGGGCAGGTGCGGATCCAGCCGGTCTATGTCGCCGACGTCGCGGCGGCGGTGGTCAAGGCGCTCGCCGACCCGCGGGCGTTTGCCGGGCGCACGCTCGAGCTCGGCGGGCCCGACGTGATGACGTTCGCGCAGTTCCAGCGCTGGCTGGTCGCGGAGACCGGCCGCCGCAAGGGCGTGGTCGAACTGCCCGACCTCGTCGGCGCCGGCATCGCCACGCTCGGCTTCCTGCCGGGCATGCCGATCAGCTGGGACCAGTGGCTGATGCTGCAGCAGGATAACGTAACGGCGGACAACGCGCTGCCCGAGCTCGGCGTCACGCCGACCCCGCTCGGCGCGGTCGCACCCGGCTGGCTGGCCCAGTATCGCCGCCACGGCCGCTTCGCGGGCTCGCACCAGGCCGCCTGACATCCGCCGCACCGGCAAGCGTGAAGCCGGGCGCGCCCCGGCGAGGGGCGTACCCAGATGAACGACATCCTGACCTACATCCTGCTCGGCATCATCGAGGGGCTGACCGAGTTCCTGCCGGTCTCCTCGACCGGGCATTTGATCCTCGCCGGCGAGCTGTTCGGGTTCAACGACACGAGCTCGCTCACCTTCAAGATCGCGATCCAGTTCGGCGCGATCCTGGCGGTGCTGGTCGCCTATTGGCGCACCTTCTGGGACCGCGGCATCGGCCTGTTGCGCCGCGAGCCGCAGTCGGTGGCGTTCGTGCGCAACATCCTGATCGGCTTCGCGCCCGCATTGGTGATCGGGGTGGTCGCCTATGACGCGATCCGCGCCGCGATGCAGACGCCGGTGATCGTCGCGGTGGCGCTGATCGTCGGCGGCGTCGCGATCCTGCTGATCGAGCGGATCGTGAAGATCGTGCGCTACAGCCGCGTCGAGGCGATCCCGACCGGCACCGCGGTGTCGATCGGGATCGTCCAGTGCCTGGCGATGCTGCCAGGCGTCAGCCGATCGGGCGCGACGATCATGGGATCGCTGCTGATGGGAGTCGAGCGCAAGACCGCGGCCGAGTTCAGCTTCTTCCTCGCCGTGCCGACGATGCTCGCCGCGACGGTTTATTCGCTGTGGAAGGATCGCGCGCTGCTCAGCGTCGACGATTTGGGAGCGATCGCGATCGGGTTCGGCGCGGCGTTCGTGGTGGCGCTGCTCGTGGTGCGGGCATTCGTGAAGGTCGTCGGCCGCTACGGCTTCGCGCCTTTTGCCTGGTACCGGATCATCGCCGGAATGGCGGCATTGATCTGGCTGCTTATGAGATAAGGCCGGATCGGACATAACATTGTAAGAAAATTTCGCAATGATCGATTCCGGCCTATAGGCGCCAAGATATACGACAGCATTACTGACCTATAGGCCGGTTTTCGCGTGACTCCCCTCGCGAAACCTGCCAACGGCGCAGCATGGCCAAGGAAGTCATGCTCAAATTCGTCGACCGCGCGCAGGCGTTTCCGCCCAAGCGCGAGCCCCAGTTGCGCGCGCAGGATTTCCGCGAGATCGCGGAACGCTACGCCCCGCCCTCCGCCGAGGAGCAGGCCGGGCGCTGCTCGCAATGCGGGGTCCCGTACTGCTCGGTGCACTGCCCGCTGCACAACCACATCCCGGACTGGCTGCGGCTGACCGCCGAGGGACGGCTGCGCGAGGCGTATGAGCTCAGCAACGCCACCTCGACCATGCCCGAGATCTGCGGTCGCATCTGCCCGCAGGACCGGCTGTGCGAGGGCAATTGCGTCATCGAATTCTCCGATCACGGCGCGGTCACGATCGGATCGGTCGAGAAGTTCATCACCGACACCGCCTGGGAAGAAGGCTGGGTCGAGCCGCTCGTCCCCGGCCCCGCGCGGGGCCAGTCGGTCGGCGTGATCGGCGCGGGCCCGGCCGGCCTCACCGCCGCCGAATATCTGCGCGGCTTCGGCTATGAGGTGCACGTCTATGACCGGCACGACCGGCCGGGCGGGCTGCTGACCTACGGCATCCCCGGCTTCAAGCTCGAGAAGCAGGTCGTCATGCGCCGCACCGACCGCCTCGCCGCGGGCGGCATCGTCTTCCACCAGAGCTTCGAGGTCGGCCGCGACGCGACGCTCGAGCAGCTGCGCGCCAGGCATGACGCGATCCTGATCGCCACCGGCGTGTACAAGGCGCGCGCGATCAAGGCGCCGGGCGTCGGCGCCGCGGGCGTGGTCGAGGCGCTCGACTATCTCATCGCGTCGAACCGCAAGAGCTTCGGCGATGCCGTGCCCGCGTTCGACGACGGGTCGCTCGATGCCGCCGGCAAGCATGTCGTGGTGATCGGCGGCGGCGATACCGCGATGGACTGCGTGCGCACCGCGGTGCGCCAGGGCGCCGCGTCGGTGAAGTGCCTCTATCGCCGCGATCGCGCCAACATGCCGGGCAGCCAGCGCGAGACCGCCAATGCCGAGGAGGAAGGCGTCGAGTTCGTCTGGCTCTCGGCCCCGCATGCGTTCGAGGGCGGTGACCGGGTCAGCGGCGTGCGCGCCACCGGCATGCGGCTCGGCGCGCCCGACCCGAGCGGCCGCCGCGCGCCCGAGCCCGACCCGGGCTCCGAGTTCACCGTCCAGGCCGACCTGGTGATCAAGGCGCTCGGCTTCGACGCCGAGGATCTGCCGACGCTGTTCGGCGCGGCCGAGCTCGGCGTGACTCGCTGGGGCACGATCCGCACCGACGCGCGCAGCATGATGTCCAACCTCGACGGCGTGTTCGCGGCGGGCGACATCGTCAAGGGCGCGAGCCTGGTCGTCCAGGCGATCCGCGACGGCCGCGACGTCAGCGAGCGGATGCACGCCTGGCTCAAGGCGCAGAAGGCCGCCGCACCGGCGCTATCCCCGCGCAACGAGCGGGAAGCGGCATGACTCCTTTTCTGGAAACCGACATGACCAGCCGTCCAACGCTTGAGCAGGAACGCTTCCGCCTTGCCGCCGAGGGCATGTACCGCCCCGAATTCGAGGGCGATGCCTGCGGCGTCGGCATGGTCGCCGCGATCGACGGCCAGGCCTCACGCCGCGTGGTGCAGAGCGCGATCGACGCGCTGAAGGCGGTGTGGCACCGCGGCGCGGTCGATGCCGACGGCAAGACCGGCGACGGCGCCGGCATCCATGTCGACCTGCCGTTGCGCTTCTTCGACGACGCGGTGCTCGCCTCGGGCCACCGCGTGCTGCCCAACCGGCTCGCGGTCGGCATGATCTTCATGCCGCGCGTCGACCTCGGCGCGCAGGAAGCGTGCCGCACGATCGTCGAGAGCGCGATCATCGAGGCCGGCTACACCATCTATGGCTGGCGGCAGGTGCCGGTCGACGTGTCCGTGATCGGGCTCAAGGCCCAGGCGACGCGACCCGAGATCGAGCAGATCATGATCGCCGGCCCGATGCCCGACGAGGTGTCCGAGGCCGAGTTCGAGAAGAACCTCTATCTCGTCCGCCGCCGGATCGAGAAGCGCATCATCGCGGCGCAGATCAGCGGCTTCTACATCTGCTCGCTGAGCTGCCGCTCGGTGATCTACAAGGGGCTGTTCCTCGCGGAATCGCTCTCCGAATTCTATCCCGATCTCAAGGACGAGCGCTTCGTCAGCCGCGTCGCGATCTTCCACCAGCGCTATTCGACCAACACCTTCCCGCAATGGTGGCTGGCGCAGCCGTTCCGCTGCCTGGCGCACAATGGCGAGATCAACACGATCCGCGGCAACAAGAACTGGATGCTCAGCCACGAGATCAAGATGGCGAGCCTCGCCTTCGGCGAGCATTCGGAGGACATCAAGCCGGTGATCCCGGCGGGCGCATCGGACACCGCCGCGCTCGACGCGGTGTTCGAGGCGATCTGCCGCTCGGGCCGCGACGCGCCGACCGCCAAGCTGATGCTGGTGCCCGAGGCGATGGGCCCGGAAACCCCCGCGAACCACCTGGCCATGTACAAATATCTGGCGAGCGTGATGGAGCCGTGGGACGGCCCCGCCGCGCTGGCGATGACCGACGGCCGCTGGGCGGTCGCGGGCGTCGACCGCAACGCGCTGCGCCCGCTGCGCTACACGCGCACCGCCGACGGGTTGCTCGTCGTCGGCTCCGAGACCGGCATGGTCCAGATCCCGGAATCGACCGTGGTCGCCAAGGGCCGGCTGGGGCCGGGGCAGATGATCGCGGTCGATCTCGACGAAGGCCGCTTCTATGCCGACGCCGAGGTCAAGGACCGGATCGCCGACGAGTATGACTATGCCGGGATGATCGGCGAGTTCCTGACCGTCGACGACCTGCCCGCGGCCGAGGAGGCCGGCCCGCGCTTCGACCGCGCCGAGCTCACTCGCCGCCAGGTCGCGGCGGGCCAGACGCTCGAGGACATGGAGCTGATCCTCTCGCCGATGGTGACCGACGCCAAGGAAGCGGTCGGATCGATGGGCGACGACACCCCGCTCGCCGTCATCTCGGACAAGCCGCGGCTGATCAGCCAGTTCTTCCGCCAGAACTTCTCGCAGGTCACCAACCCGCCGATCGACAGCCTGCGCGAGCGGCACGTGATGTCGCTCAAGACGCGCTTCGGCAACCTCGCCAACATCCTCGACACCGGGGAGACCGCGAACAAGGTGCTGGTGCTCGAAAGCCCGGTGCTGACCAACGGCGACTGGGCGCGCTTGAAGGCGCATTTCGGCGCGCTCGCCGCCGAGATCGACTGCACCTTCCCCGCGGGCGGCGGACCGGAGACGCTGCGCGCGGCGATCACCGACATCCGCTTCAAGGCCGAGCAGGCGGTGCGCGCCGGCGCGACCGAGCTGTTCCTGACCGACGAGCATGTCGGGCCCGAGCGCGTCGCCATCGCCGGCGTGCTGGCGGCGGCGGCGGTGCACACGCATCTCGTGCGCAAGGGGCTGCGTTCCTATGCCAGCGTCAACGTGCGCTCGGCCGAGTGCCTCGACACGCATTATTATGCCGTGCTGATCGGCGTCGGCGCGACCACGGTGAACGCCTATCTCGCCGAGGCCGCGATCGCCGACCGCCACGCGCGCGGGCTGTTCGGCGACATGGACTTCGAGCAAGCGCTCAGGAACCACCGCAAGGCGATCGACGAGGGCCTGCTCAAGATCATGTCGAAGATGGGGATCGCGGTGATCTCCTCGTACCGCGGCGGCTACAACTTCGAAGCGGTCGGGCTCTCCCGCGCGCTGGTCAACGACTTCTTCCCGGGGATGCCGGCGAAGATCTCGGGCGAGGGCTATGCCTCGCTGCATCTCAACGCCAGGCTGCGGCACGAGGCGGCGTTCGACACCTCGGTCGCGACGCTGCCGATCGGCGGTTTCTACCGCCAGCGCCATGGCGGCGAGACCCATGCCTATTCGGCGCAGCTGATGCACACGCTGCAGACCGCGGTCGCGACCGACAGCTACTCGACCTATCTGCAATTCTCGCGCGGCGTGCGCGACCTGCCGCCGGTTTACCTCCGCGACCTGCTCGAGTTCAACTTCCCGAACGAGGGCGTGCCGATCGACCAGGTCGAGGCGATCACCGAGATCCGCAAGCGCTTCGTGACGCCGGGCATGTCGCTCGGCGCGCTCAGCCCGGAGGCGCACGAGACGCTGGCGATCGCGATGAACCGCATCGGCGCGCGCGCCGTGTCGGGCGAGGGCGGCGAGGATTCGATCCGCTACCAGCCCTATGCCAATGGCGACAACGCCAACTCCTCGATCAAGCAGATCGCCTCGGGCCGCTTCGGCGTGACGGCGGAATATCTCAACGCCTGCGACGAGGTCGAGATCAAGGTCGCGCAGGGCGCCAAGCCCGGCGAGGGCGGCCAGCTGCCCGGCTTCAAGGTCACCGAGTTCATCGCCCGGCTGCGCCACTCGACGCCGGGCGTGACGCTGATCTCGCCGCCGCCGCACCACGACATCTACTCGATCGAGGATCTGGCGCAGCTCATCTACGACCTCAAGCAGATCAACCCGCGCGCGCGGGTGTGCGTCAAGTTGGTAAGCTCCGCCGGCATCGGCACGGTCGCGGCGGGCGTCGCCAAGGCGCATGCCGACGTGATCCTCGTCGCCGGCCATGTCGGCGGCACCGGCGCCTCGCCGCAGACCTCGGTCAAGTACGCCGGCACGCCGTGGGAGATGGGGCTTTCCGAGGTCAACCAGACGCTGACCCTCAACGGCCTGCGCGGCCGGGTGAAGCTACGCACCGACGGCGGGCTCAAGACCGGGCGCGACATCGTCGTCGCCGCGATCCTCGGCGCCGAGGAGTTCGGCATCGGCACGCTCAGCCTCGTCGCGATGGGCTGCATCATGGTGCGCCAGTGCCACTCGAACACCTGCCCGGTCGGCGTGTGCACCCAGGACGAACGGCTGCGCGCCAAGTTCACCGGGTCGCCGGAGAAGGTCATCAACCTGATGACCTTCATCGCCGAGGAGGTTCGCGAGATCCTGGCGAAGCTCGGGGTCAAGAGCCTCGACGAGGTGATCGGGCGTACCGAGCTGCTCCGCCAGGTCAGCCGCGGCGCCGAGCATCTCGACGACCTCGACCTCAATCCGATCCTCGCCAAGGTCGATGCGGACGAGAACGAGCGCCGCTTCTCGCTCAACACCTTCCGCAACGCGGTGCCCGACAGCCTCGACGCGCAGATCATCGCCGATGCCAAGGCGGTGTTCGAGCGCGGCGAGAAGATGCAGCTCGCCTATAATGTCCGCAACACGCACCGCGCCGTCGGCACGCGGCTGTCGAGCGAGATCACGCGCAAGTTCGGCATGTCGAAGCTCAACGACGGCCATGTCCAGGTCCGCCTGCGCGGCTCGGCCGGCCAGTCGCTCGGCGCCTTCCTGTGCAAGGGCGTGACGCTAGAGGTGTTCGGCGACGCCAACGACTATGTCGGCAAGGGCCTGTCGGGCGGCACGATCGTGGTGCGCCCGCTGGTGAGCTCGCCGCTCGACAGCCGGGCGAACACGATCATCGGCAACACCGTCCTCTACGGCGCGACCAGCGGCAAGCTGTTCGCCGCGGGTCAGGCGGGCGAACGCTTCGCGGTGCGCAACTCGGGCGCGCAGGTCGTGGTCGAGGGCTGCGGCGCGAACGGCTGCGAATACATGACCGGCGGCGTCGCGGTGGTGCTCGGCCGCACCGGCGCGAACTTCGGCGCGGGCATGACCGGCGGCATGGCGTTCATCTATGACGAGGACGGCGTGTTCGAGGGCAACGCCAACCCCGACAGCATCGTGTGGCAACGTTTGTCGTCGATGCACTGGGAAGCGGTGCTCAAGAACCTCGTCGCCGAGCATCATGCCGCGACCGACAGCAACTGGTCGGGTGGCCTGCTCGAGGATTGGGAGCGCGTGCGCGGGCATTTCTGGCAGGTCGTGCCAAAGGAGATGCTCGAGCGGCTGGCGCATCCGCTCGACGACACCCAAGTGCTGGTCGCGGCCGAATGAGAACTGGCTGGGCGTGGGCAAGAAAAAAATGGATCGCTTGCAATGTTGGAATTGATCTGCTTGCCTGCACGTACCGGGTGACTCCGGGTCTCTCTTTGACATCGCAGGATCAATTCCGGACGGCATGCTCGACAGTGTCAAGCTAGTGTAAACTTCCGCGTTGACGCAGCTTGAGAGGTGTCAACTCTCCCATCCGTCATCCCCGCGCAGGCGGGGATCCATTCGCCCTGCCGTCGAGGCTCGATCCGCACCGTTGGGATGAATGGATTCCCGCCTGCGCGGGAATGACGACGGAAATGTGAGGCGCCTGCTCCAAACTACCTCACCACCAAAACTTCCGCGGTCGCAAATGCGCTCGGGCACTCGCATCTTGCCGCCCCCGGCTCCTCGCGCCTAAAGCCACGGCATGTGGCAGCTCTACCAGTTCCCGCTTTGCCCGTTCTCGCGCAAGGTCCGGCTCGTCCTCGGTGAGAAGGGCGTCGGCTATGAGCCGGTGCGCGAATCCCCCTGGGCGCGGCGCGACGAGTTCCTCGACATGAATCCCGCCGGGCAGACCCCGGTGATGGCCGACGACCGCGGCGTGGTGCTGATCGACTCGGTCGCGATCTGCGAGTTCTTCGAGGAGACGGTGAGCAAGGCCGCCCTGCTCAACGGCACCGCCGCCGACCGCGCCGAGATCCGCCGCCTGGTCGCCTGGTTCGACGTCCAGTTCTTCCGCGACATCACCGGGCCGCTGCTGCACGAGCGCATGCTCAAGCGCATCGTCCACCGCGCGACGCCGGATTCCACCGCGCTGCGCGAGGCGATGAAGGCGGCGGTGGCGCATCTCGACTATATCGACTTCCTGCTCGATCACCGCACCTGGCTCGGCGGCGCGACGATGAGCCTCGCCGATCTCGCCGCCGCTGCGCAGATCAGCGTCGCCGACTATCTCGGCGGGATCGACTGGAAGAGCCATGAGCAGGCCAAGCGCTGGTATGTCGGCATGAAGAGCCGCCCGAGCTTCCGCCCGCTGCTCGCCGAGCGGATGGAGGGCATCAACCCGCCGCCGGACTACGAGAAGCTCGACCTGTAGGCGCACGCCGCCGTCAGGGGATCGAGATCGCCTCGTCCGACTGGGCGGGAAAGCGCCGGATCACCGCCGGGGCGAGCTTGGCGGCGAGCGCGGCCGGGGCATCCGCCTTCGTCCCCTCGGCCTGCGCCGTCACCGCGCGCCCGCTCCACACGCGCTGCATGCCCTCGCGCAGGACGATCTCGACCTCGAGCTCGGTGACCATCAGGCCGCGCAGCTGGCGCTTGTCGGAGGGCAGCATCATCCCGACCGCGACACCCCAATTGCCGACCGCGGTGGCGACGCCCTCCTCCTTGGCGTTCGAGGTCACCGCGCCGCGCGCGGTGCGGGTGAGCTTGATCCGCGCGACGTAGCGGCTTCGGCTCGTCACCGGCAGCGCGGTGAAGCTCGCGTCCATCAGCGCCCGCTCGACCGCGTCGGCAAAGGCCTGACGCACCACCGCCGGGCCGGCCTCCTTGGCCAGCGGCTCGATCGCGACGGTGCCCGGCCGCAGCGGCGCCGGCGCTTCCTGCGCGGCGGCCGGCACCGCGGCGGCAAGCGCGATCGTCATGAGCCAGTTCCTATGCATCGCTCGTCTCCTTGCCGCCTCTGTACGGATTTCTCGCACAACCCCCTGACGGAAACCAGCCAAAGCGCCCGCATTGCTTGACCCGCCGATATTATCTGACCTAAGTCAGATAAATGACCGTCGATCCTGTTTCCCGATTCCGGCGTTTCGCCCGCGCCGTCACGCGCGAGGTGGGCGCGCTCGACTCCTCGTTCCTCGGGCGCGGACGTCCGCTCGGCGCGGCGCGGGTGCTCAACGCGATCGGCGCGGGGCGCTCGGACGTCGCGGAGATCCGGACCTATCTCGGGCTCGATTCCGGGCTGATGAGCCGCCTGCTGCGCGGGCTCGAGGAAGACGGGCTGATCCGCACCACGCCGCATCCCGACGACGCCCGCCGCCGCGTCGCCACGCTCACCGCTTCGGGCATGCGCGAGTTCGAGGCCTATGAGACGCTGTCCGATGCGCGCGCATCGGCGCTGCTCGACCGCACGGCGCATGCGGACGAGCTGCTGCGCGCGATGGATCTGATCGCCTGCGCGCTCGGACGCGACCTCATCGCGATCGAGGAAATGGACCCCGCAAGCGGCGCGGCGCGGCATTGTCTCGAACGCTATTATGCCGAGCTCGCGGCGCGCTTCCCCACCGGCTTCGAGGTCGCCCGCTCGCGCGATCCCGATGCAAAGGACATGATCCGCCCGCGCGGCGCGTTCCTCGTCGCCATGTCGGACGGCATGCCGGTGGGCTGCGTCGGCCTCAAGGGCGGCGCGAGCGATGCGGCCGAGATCAAGCGGTTGTGGGTCTGCCCCAGCGCGCGCGGGCTCGGGCTGGGGCGGCGGCTGATGACCGCAGCCGAGGATGCCGCGCGCGACCTGTCGATCGCGACGCTGCGGCTCGACACCAATCGCGCGCTGCCCGAAGCGGCGAAGCTCTACCGCGCCACCGGGTGGACCGAGATCGAACGATTCAACGACGATCCCTATGCCCAGGTCTTCTTCGAGAAGCGCCTGTAGCGGCTCG
Source organism: Sphingomonas sp. (assembly GCF_039595165.1). GTDB lineage: Bacteria > Pseudomonadota > Alphaproteobacteria > Sphingomonadales > Sphingomonadaceae > Sphingomonas. Next base: position 26,077 of record NZ_JBCNMA010000003.1, on the reverse strand, counting down.
CGCTAGAAGCCCTCGTCCCCCGGGACCGGCTCGCGGCGGCGGCGGTCGCGCTCCAGCGGCGGCGCATCGAGCCCCTCTTCGTCAGGCAACTCGCGCTCGGGTCGCACCATCTCGATGCTGCCGTCGCGGTTGACGCGCACGCCGACGCCTTCGCCGCCGATGCTGCCCTCGATCTCGATCGGCGCGTCGATGAAGTTCTCCCCGTCATCGACCAGCACGTCGGAGAGGTTCTCGGACACCGGCTCGGCCTTGGGCTGCGCGGTGACGCCGAGCGCCTGCGCCATGAAGTCGCGCCACACCCGCGCCGGCGCACCGCCGCCGGCAAGGCCGGGGTTGGGCGTGTTGTCGTCATTGCCCATCCACACGCCCGCGACGATGCCGCCGGCATAGCCGAGGAACAGCGCGTCGCGATTGTCCTGCGTCGTCCCGGTCTTGCCGAAGGTCTCGACCGACAGCGCCGCGCTCCGGCCGGTGCCCTCGCTCACCGCGGCCGCCATCAGCTCGCGCATGCCTTCGAGCTCGCGGCTGCCGAGCGGACGGTTCATGTTGGCGAAGCGCGAGAACCAGCCCGGCTCGTCCTCGGACGACAGCCCGCGCGGGCGCACCGGCGCCTCGCCCGCGGCGATCGCGGCATAGGCGGCGGTGAGCTCGAGCAGCGACACGGTCGAGGTGCCGAGCGCGATCGACGCCTCCTCGGCGATCGGGGTCGAGATGCCGAGATCGCGCGCCGCGCGGATCACCGCGCGCGGGCCGACATCCTTGATGAGGCGCGCCGCGGCGACGTTGCTCGACCGCGCAAAGGCCTGGCGCAGCGTGATCTCGCCGCGATAGCGCCCGTCATTGTTCTTGGGGCTCCACTCGCCGATCGTCACCGGCTCGTCGAGCACGGTCGAGTCCGGGCGCATGCCGTTGCGCAGCGCCGCGAGGTAGACGAACAGCTTGAAGGTCGAGCCCGGCTGGCGCCGCGCCTGGGTCGCGCGGTTGAACGGCGAGTCCGCATATTTCTTGCCGCCCACCATCGCGATCACGCGCCCGTCGGGTCGCATCGCGACGATCGCGATCTGCGACTGGCGCAGCCCGGCATTGCGCACCGCGCGCTCGGCGGCGCGCTGCATCCGCGTCTCGAGCGTGGTGGTCACCGTCTGCTCGGTCGCGATCTCGCCCGAACGGTCGCGCGCCTCGGGCAGGACCCAGTCAGCGAAATAGGTGCCCGACGGCAGCTGCTTGCTGCGCGCGAGGCGCAGGCGAGCGGGGGCGACCGCGCGTCCCTCGGCCTCGGTGAGGAAGCCGGCATCGACCATCGTGCCGACCACAACCTTCTGGCGGTCCTGCGCGCCCTTCAAGTTGGTCGAGGGCGCGAGCCGCGACGGCGCCTTGACGAGGCCCGCCAGCATCGCCGCCTGCGCCGTCGTCAGGTCGTCGGCCGGACGGCTGAAATAGTGCCGCGCGGCGGCGTCGAGGCCGTACTGGTTGTCGCCGAAATAGACGTTGGACAGGTAGCGCGAGAGGATCTCGTCCTTGGTCAGCCACGCCTCCAGCCAGAAGGCGATCAGCACTTCCTGGAACTTGCGGCCGAAGGTGCGCTTCGAGCTCAGGAACGCGTTCTTGGCGAGCTGCTGGGTGATCGTGCTGCCGCCCTGCGAGCTGTTGCTCGTGAAGACATTGTTGACGAAGGCGCGCAGGATGCCGCGCGGATCGATCCCCCAATGGCTGCGGAAGCGGCGATCCTCGACCGCGATGAACGCTTCGACGACGTGATCGGGCAGCTTGGCGGCGTCGACCGGTTTGCCGACCTCGGCCCCGGTCTTGGCGATCGGATTGCCCTCGGCCGAGAGCAGGGTGATCGACGGCGGCACCGGCGGCTCGAGCGACTTGCTGAGCGGGGCGGTGAACACCAGCCAGCCCACGGTGACGAAGAACAGCAGGATCAGCGCCGCGATCCCGCGCATGCTCCAGCGCCACCACGGACGCTGGCGCAGCGGCAGCCGGGGCGGCGGAGCGCCCGGCGGCAGACCGTCGCCGCCGAAGCCGGGAAAGGGATCGGCCGGCGCAGGGGCGCGGGGCTCGCCGATCTCGGGATAGAGAGTGTCGTAACGCATCGAACCAGGCACTGTATTATTCCAATATCACACTGGGTTCAAGCATCACACCTGCCATCACTTCACGGGCACGAAATCGAGGTGATGGAAGTCATAGCTGAAATCGGCGAGCGGCGAGAGCGCCTTCATCTTCACGCCGGTCACCTTGCCGTCGGCGACCGCGAAGGTGACCACCGCGTCCTCGCCGGTCCCAGCCACGAAGCGGGTGCGGAAGCTGTCGGTGCCCCAGGGCTCGAGCACACTCCTGAAGGCGGCCGTAGGCACGAACTCGATATGCAGCGCCTTCCCCTTCGCGGTCACGACGATATCGCCGTACCAGGCGTCGCGGTAGCGGCCGGCATAGGCGGCGAGGGGCAGGCTCGGCTTGCCTCCAGGCGGCTTGGCATCGCCGGCGGAGGTCGACGCGATCGCCTCGTCCTGCGCCTGCTTGTTGCGCCTCACATAGCTCGCCACCCAGTCATAGGAGGGCGCGGTGCCGAGCAGGTGATCGAGGATCGCGTTGCGGATGCCGCCCGAGACGCTGTCCTCGGTGTTGCTGAACACCGCGACGCCGATCCCGGCCGAGGGGATCATCGCGGTCTGCGTGACCTGGCCCGACAGGCCGCCCGAATGGCTGATCAGCCGGCGGCCGCGGAAATCCTGCACGATCCAGCCGAGCGCATAGCCCGACATCACCGGGCGCGCGGGGTTGGCATCGGTGCCGCCGTCGCTCGACGAGATGATCACTTGCGGCTTCCACATCTCGGCGGCGGAGTCCTTGCTCCACAGCCGCTTGCCGCCGGGCAGCTCGCCGAGCGCGAGCTGGACCTCGAGCCATTTGGCGATGTCGGTGACGCTGGCGTTGATTCCCGCGCCGGCATCGATCAGCGGGGCCTCGTCGGGCTTGATGGCCCGCATCGGTCCGACGCCGCGCACGGGCGGGCCGAGCCGCGCATGGCGCCCGGCGACATTGTCGGTGCGCAGCAGCTCGCGCGACGTCACCGCGTCGGCCATGCCCAGCGGCGCCAGCAGCCGCTCGCCGACAAAGGCACGCCAGCTCTTGCCCGAGATGCGCTCGATCAGGATGCCGGCGACGATGTAGAGGATGTTGTCATAGTCGTAGCCGGTGCGAAAGCCGCGCACCGGGCGCAGGAACTGCAGCGCGCGCATCACTTGCGCGGCATCGGCGGTCGATTGCGGGAAATACATGAGGTCGCCCGCACCGAGCGGCAGCCCGGAGCGGTGGACCAGCAGGTCGCGCACGGTGAACATGCCGGTCACCGCGGGATCGTGCATCTTGAACTCGGGCAGGTACCTGGTGAGCGGCTCGTCCCAGCCCAGCTTGCCTTCCTCGACCAGCATCGCGACCGCGGCGGCGGTGAACGCCTTCGAGTTGGAGGCGATGCCGAAGCGGGTATGCGCGTCGACCGGCCCGGGCCTGCCCATCGTGCGCACGCCATAGCCCTTGAGCCAGGCCGGCTGGCCCTTGCGCACGATCGCGACGCCGATGCCGGGGGTCTCGAACGCCCTCATGAAGTTCGCGACGATCGTATCGACCGCGGCATCGAGGCCGGCGGGTGCCGCATCCTGCGCCCGGGCCGGCCATGCCAATGCCGCCGCGCCGCCAAAGCCAAGCGCCAGCGCGCCGCGCCGGTCCACCGTCAATCCGCTCATCGAAACCCTCCGCTGCCGCGGAAGCTAGCTCGCACGCCGGATTTGTCGAGGGCTAGGCCTCGAGCTCGACATCCCAGTAGAGCCAGTCGTGCCAGGTCTCGTGCAGATGGTTGGGCGGGAAGCGCCGGCCATGCTCCTGCAGCTGCCAGCTGGTCGGGCGGATCGGCGCCATGAACAGCGGCATCGCCGCCTGCTTGGGGGTGCGCCCGCCCTTTTTGAGGTTGCACGGCGCGCAGGCCGTCGCGACATTCTCCCACGTCGTCCGCCCGCCCTGCGCGCGCGGGATGACATGGTCGAAGGTCAGGTCCCGGTGGCTGCCGCAATATTGGCACTCGAACTTGTCGCGCAGGAACAGGTTGAAGCGTGTGAAGGCCGGGAATTGCGACGGCTTCACATATTGCTTGAGCGCGATCACCGAGGGCAGCTTGATCGCTGCGGTGGGGCTGCGCACCTCGCGCTCGTAATGGCTGACGATGTCGACCCGGTCGAGGAACACCGCCTTGATCGCGGTCTGCCACGGCCACACGCTCAGCGGGTAATAGGAGAGCGGGGTATAGTCGGCATTCAATACGAGGGCGGGACACCCGTCAGGATGGCGGATCAGATCGGGATGGTACATGGTCCCCCTCGTGCCCGTTACGCCAAGAACATTTTGCCGGTCCCGCCTCTCGCCACGAAGCGTTACGCCGTCATGACAACATATGCCGCGACTCGCGGTCAAGAGCCGGTTTCATGATTGTCACGCGATTCGCGCCGAGCCCGACGGGACGGTTGCATTTGGGTCACGCCTTTTCGGCGATCCGGGCGCATGACTTCGCGCGCGAGCGCGGCGGGCGCTTCCTGCTGCGGATCGAGGACATCGACGGGACGCGCAGCCGGCCGGAGCATGTCGACGCGATCCTCGCCGATCTCGCATGGCTTGAGCTCGCCTGGGACGGCGAGGTCGTGTTCCAGTCGCAGCGGCTGCCGCGCTACCAGGCCGCGCTCGACCGGTTGAAGGCGATGGGGCTGCTCTATCCCTGCTTCTGCACCCGCGCGGACATCGCCGCCAGTGCGAGCGCGCCGCATGGACCGGAGGGGCCTGTCTATCCCGGAACCTGCCGCGCATTGAGTGCGCCCGACCTGTCGCAGCCGCATTGCTGGCGGCTCGACATGGCCCAGGCGCTGGCCGTGGCCGACGAACCGCTCGTCTTCGCGGATTCAGGCCGTGGCACGATCGTCGCCGATCCGGCGCGCCATGGCGACGTGGTGCTCGCGCGCAAGGATGCGCCGGCCTCCTACCATCTTGCCGTCACGGTCGACGACGCGGCGCAGGGCGTCACCGACATCGTTCGCGGCGAGGACCTGTTCGCGGCGACGCACGTTCATCGCCTGCTCCAGGCGCTGCTCGAGCGGCCGGTCCCGCACTACCATCATCATGCGCTCCTCAAGGGCGCCGACGGCGAGCGGCTCGCCAAGCGGCACGGCGCGCCGACGCTCGCCGCGCTGCGCGAAGCGGGGGAAGATGGCCGGGCGCTCGCCGACGCGCTGCGCAACGGCGAACTCCCGGTTGGATTCGCCGCCGCGAAGGCCTAGATCACAACTATGAAACTCTTCCTCATCCTGCTCCTCATCGCCGCGATGATCGCGACGGTCGTCGCCCTCATCCGCGGCATCATCACCTTCCTCAAGGTGACCGAGGCGGACCTCAAGGGCGGCAACGGGCCCAGCGCCTCGGCGCTCAAGTCGAACAAGATGATGCAGCAGCGCATCCTGTTCCAGGGCATCGCCATCGCGATCGTCGCCGTCCTGCTGCTGATGGCCAGCAGCAGCTGAGGCCGCCGGCCTTGGTCAAGCTCAACAGGATCTACACCCGCACCGGCGACGACGGCACCACGGGGCTGGTCGACGGTTCGCGCGTCGCCAAGAACGACCCGCGCATGGCAGCGATCGGCGATGTCGACGAGGCGAACAGCGCGATCGGCGTGGCGGTCGCCGCGCTCGGCGGCGAGTACCCCGCGCGCCTGCTCGAGACCGTGCAGAACGACCTGTTCGACCTCGGCGCCGACCTCGCCACGCCGGGCGAGGACTTCACGCCGTCCGAAACCGCGCTGCGCATCGCCCCGGCGCAGGTCGCACGGCTCGAGGTCGCGATCGACGCCGCGAACGAGGCGCTGGAGCCGCTGCGCAGCTTCATCCTGCCGGGCGGGTCAACCGTCGCCGCCGCGCTCCACCTCGCCCGCGCGATCACCCGCCGCGCCGAGCGCACCGCCGTCGCCGCGGCGCAGGAGGTTCCGCTCAATCCGCAGGCGCTCGCCTATCTCAACCGGCTGTCGGACTTGCTGTTCGTGCTCGCGCGCGAGGCAAATCTGGCGGTGGGCGGCGATGTCCTGTGGAAGCCTGGCGCGAACCGCTAGGAAAGTGGAGCGGGTAGCGGGAATCGAACCCGCGTATTCAGCTTGGAAGGCTGCTGCACTACCATTGTGCTATACCCGCCTGCGCGGATTTCGCCTTTAGGCGAAATCGGCTTCGGCGGGCAAGCCCGCTTTGTCTCTATCGGAGACGGCGCATCGCAAGGGCACGGCCCGAGCCTGATTTGAGGTAACGCTCGAACGCGACCGCCTTCGGCCGATCGCGAAATGCCGTATAGCTGACCAGGACCCATGGCAGGTATTTGGAAGTATGGGATGACCGCCCGGCATTATGCTCTGCCAGACGAGCACGCAGATCATCCGCAAGCCCAGTGTAGAACTGATCAGGCTCTCGCTCGCTCTGCAGGATGTACACGTGGAACATCGCCATCGACGGTAGGATGGCTTGCCAGCCGAAGCGCCGCAAGGCGCGAAGTTTGGTGGAAGGGACTGGATTCGAACCAGTGTACGCTCACGCGGGCAGATTTACAGTCTGCTGCCTTTAACCACTCGGCCACCCTTCCATGCGGCACGCCGAAGCGAGTGCGGGCCATTGCCGAAGCGCGCCGCCGCTGTCAACGCCTTGCGCCGGTGTTTCGTGCCGCCTAGCGTCTCGCGATGAACAAGGGACCACGACGGGGGCATCGTCCTTCCGGCAATTCGGGCAGCGGCAACCGTCCCCGCTTCTGGGGCCGCCACGCCGTCACCGCGGCGCTCGCCAACCCCGAGCGCAACGTGCGCAAGGTGTGGGGGACGCGCGAGGCGCTCGCCGCGCTCGAGCTGCCGCCGGTGCTGCCGATCACCTTCGCCGACGCCGCCGACCTCGCCCGGATGGTGCCCGGCGACGCGCCGCACCAGGGCATCGTGATCGAGGTCGACCCGCTCGAGGAGATCTGGCTGGGCGACTTGCTGGAGCAGGGCGCCGGCGACCGGCGGCCGCTGCTGGTGCTCGACCATGTCACCGACCCGCACAATGTCGGCGCGATCCTGCGCTCGGCCGCCGCGTTCGACGCGCTCGGCATCGTCACGCAGGATCGGCATGCGCCGCCCGAATCGGGCTCGCTCGCCCGCGCCGCCTCGGGCGCGCTGGAGGTGGTGCCATGGGTGCGCGTGGTCAACCTCGCCCGTTCGCTCGACGAGATCGGCGAGGCGGGGTTCTGGCGCATCGGGCTGGCGGGGGAGGCCACGGGCACGCTCGCCGAGGTGATGGGCGATACCCGCCCCGCGCTGGTGCTCGGCGCCGAGGGCGAGGGCATGCGCCACAACACCGCGCAGCATTGCGACGAGCTTGCGCGGCTGCCGATCTCGCCTAAGGTCGAGAGCCTGAACGTGTCCAATGCCGCGGCGATCGCGCTTTACGCCGCGGTGTCGCGCTAAGGGCAAAGGGGGAAGCAGCGATGTTCGACTCGATCAAAGGCGTCACGCTCGCGCTGATCGCCCCGCTGGTGCTGGTGGGCTGTGCGTTCAGCCCGGGCAAGTTCACTTCCTCGCTGACCCTGCTCGCCGATCGCAGCTTCACCTTCAGCTATCAGGGCGAGGTGATCGCGGTCGATATCGCGGGCGAGATGGCCAAGGGCATGGGCGACGCCTTCAAGAGCGACGACAAGGACAAGACGGACACCAGCACCACCGCGCTGCTGCGCGACGCGGCGTGGCAGGACGAGGACGCCGCCGGGAACGCGGCCGCGCCCGCGGACGACGACGAGAAGGATTCAGCTGAGGACAAGGCCAAGAAGGAAGCCAAGTTCAGGGCGATCGGCGAGGCGCTGACCAAGGAGGCGGGCTATCGCTCGGTCAGCTACAAGGGCGACGGCGTGTTCCTGATCGACTATCAGATCAGCGGCAAGCTCACGCATAATTTCCTGTGGCCCTATAATCTCGACGCCGAGGTGATCTTCCCGTTCGTAGTGGTCGAGCTGCGCGGCAAGGATCAGGTGCGGATCAAGGCGCCCGCGTTCGGCGACAATGATTCGCCGGCCAAGGGCAAGAGCGACGACAGCAAGGCCAAGCTCGACGGCACCTTCACGCTGATCACCGACGGCGAGCTGGTGAGCCAGAACAACGAGGACGGGGCCAAGACCGAGGGCGGGCGCAGGACCGTGACGTGGAAGGCGACCCCGCTGAGCAAGGACGCGCCGATGGCAGTGGTGAAGGTCGCGCCGCTGAACTGAGGGCGGCGGTCGGTCGGAAGTTGACGAAGTTACGCGGAACGCGGTTCATCCTGTCAACTTCATTGCCTTGGCAGGCGGATGCCGGCCGTGAGGTTCAATCGTGCGGATCGACGAAATCAAAGAGCGGCCGCGATGCGACCATTCGATGCAAGCAAATGAATTCCAACATTGCAAGGCGGAACGGCACCAGGGGTAGCGGTCGTACCCCCGCTCCGTCATTCCGGCCCCTGTACCGGGATCCACGGTGCCGCGACCGGTGCGATGAGCTTCTTTGCTTCCTGTTCGCCTTCCGGTCGATTCCGGCACGAGGCCGGGATGACGGCTCATTTGCAATGTACCCCAACCAGACCGGAAGAGGCCGTGCGTCTCCACGCGGCGGCGCGGATCAATCCTCGGCGGCGATCGTCACGCGCAGGCCATCGAGCGCGGGGCCGAACTGGATCTGGCAGGACAGGCGCGAACGGTCGTCGCGATCGGAGGAGCTGTCGAGCAGGTCGTTCTCGTCCTCGCTCATCGGCGGGAGTTTGTCCGCAAATTCCGGATCGACATGGACGTGGCAGGTCGCGCACGAGCAGCAGCCGCCGCACAAGGCGAGCAGTTCGTCGAACCCATTGTCCCGGATCACTTCCATGACGCTCAGGCCCGTCTCGCCCTCCACCTCGCGTTCTTCTCCTTCGCGCGTGACGACGATAAGCTTGGGCATGACCGACTCCTCTTTATGCCGCGCCCATGCCGGGCTTTGCCCCCGCTTTCAAGGTTTCGCCTGATGGGGCTGAGCGCACGACAGATCCGCGCGTCGATCGACGCGATCGCCGAAGCCGAGCCGATGGTAGCCGCGGCGGTGGCCCGCGTCGGCTATCCCGAGCCGCGCATCCGCGACCGCGGTTACGAGACGCTGCTGCGCACGATCGTCGGCCAGCAGGTCAGCGTCGCCGCGGCCGCCTCGATCTGGAACAAGCTCGCGGCCGGGCTTGGCGATCTTACGAAGCCGGAGATCGTCGCCGCCGCGTCCGACGAGGCGCTTCGCGCCGCCGGCCTGTCGCGCCAGAAGGCGAGCTATGCCCGCAGCCTCGCCGACGAGGTGACCAGCGGCCGGCTCGACCTCGCGAACCTGCCCCAGGACGACGAGGAAGCGATCGCGCAGCTGGTGCAGATCAAGGGCATCGGGCGCTGGTCGGCCGAAATCTACCTGCTGTTCGCCGAGGGACGGCCCGCCATCTGGCCGGCGGGCGACCTTGCCGTGCAGATCGAGATCGGCCGGATCATGGGCCATGCCGAGCGGCCGAGCGAGAAGCTGACCCGCGAGATCGCCGAGCCCTGGCGCCCGCATCGCGGCGCGGCGGCGATCCTCGCCTGGCATCACTACAAGGCCGACATGGAGGTGATCTAGGGCTGGCGTGTCCGGACGTCCCTTGCCAAAGAGCGCGGGACAGCAAGGAGGCCAGACCCCATGAAGACCCGCGCCGCCGTCGCCTTCGAGGCGAAACAGCCGCTCGAGATCGTCGAGCTCGATCTGGAGGGGCCGAAGCCCGGCGAGGTGCTGATCGAGATCATGGCCACCGGCATCTGCCACACCGACAGCTACACGCTCGACGGGCTCGACAGCGAAGGCATCTTCCCGAGCGTGCTGGGGCATGAGGGCGCGGGCGTGGTGCGCGAGGTCGGCGCGGGCGTCGCCAGCGTCAAGCCGGGCGACCATGTCATCCCGCTCTACACGCCCGAATGCCGCCAGTGTAAGTCGTGCCTCAGCGGCAAGACCAATCTTTGCACCGCGATCCGCGCGACGCAGGGCAAGGGGCTGATGCCCGACGGCACCACCCGCTTCAGCTACAAGGGGCGGCCGATCTTCCATTATATGGGCTGCTCGACCTTCTCGAACTTCACCGTGCTGCCCGAGATCGCGGTCGCGAAGATCCGCGAGGACGCGCCGTTCCAGACCAGCTGCTATATCGGCTGCGGCGTCACCACCGGGGTCGGCGCGGTGGTCAACACCGCCAAGGTCCAGGTCGGCGAGAAGGTCGTGGTGTTCGGCCTGGGCGGCATCGGGCTCAACGTCATCCAGGGCGCGCGGATGGTCGGCGCGGACGTGATCGCCGGCGTCGACATCAACCCCGACCGCGAGGAGTGGGGCCGCAAGTTCGGCATGACCCATTTCATCAACGGCAAGGGCAAGAGCCGCGAGGAGGTGATCGCCGAGGTGCTGGCGCTGACCGACGGCGGCGCCGACTACAGCTTCGACGCGACCGGCAACACCGAGGTAATGCGCACCGCGCTCGAATGCTGCCACCGCGGCTGGGGCGAGAGCATCATCATCGGCGTGGCCGAGGCCGGCAAGGAAATCGCCACCCGCCCCTTCCAGCTCGTCACCGGCCGGGTGTGGAAAGGGACCGCGTTCGGCGGCGCCAAGGGCCGCACCGACGTGCCCAAGATCGTCGACTGGTATATGAACGGCAGGATCGCGATCGACCCGATGATCACGCACGTGCTGAGCCTCGAGGAGATCAACAAGGGGTTCGACCTGATGCATGCGGGGGAAAGCATCCGCAGCGTCGTCGTCTACTGACGCAACGAAGGAGAGGAGCCATGTTCAACCACATCATGGTCGGATCGAACGACCTCGACCGGTCCAAGTCGTTCTACGACGCGGTGCTCGGCACGCTCGGCTTTGCGGGCGAAGCGCACCGCGACGTCGCCAAGACCGGGCACCACCGGCTGTTCTACCGCCACAATGGCGGCACCTTCTGCATCTCCGAGCCGATCGACGGTGAATCCGCGACCTTCGCCAATGGCGGGACGATCGGGTTCAAGTGCGATTCGCCCGAGCAGGTGAAGGCGTTCCACGACGTCGCGGTGGCCAATGGCGGCACCTCGATCGAGGACCCGCCGGGGCTGCGGCAAGGGGCGCTGGGGCCGATGCATCTGAGCTATGTCCGCGACCCGGACGGCAACAAGCTCTGCGCCATCCACCGCCCCGCGGCATGAGCGAAGCCGGCTGGATCCTCACCCTCACCTGCGCCGACCGGGTGGGGATCGTCGCCGGGGTCAGCGGGTTCCTCGCCCGGCACGAGGGATTCATCCTCGACAGCCAGCAATATGCCGACCTGGAGACGGGGCGCTTCTTCATGCGAGTCGTCTTCACACGCGGCGGGCCGGGGTTCCCGGCGGACCGCGAGGCGCTGGTCGCGGCGTTCCAGCCGGTCGCGGCGGAGCTCGCGCTCGACTGGGGACTGTCGGCAAGCGCCGAGAAGCCCAGGCTCGTCGTCGCGGTGTCGAAGGGGTCGCACTGCCTCAACGACCTGCTCCACCGCCAGCAATCGGGGACGCTGTCGGCGCGGATCGTCGCGGTGGTCTCGAACCACGACACGCTGCGCCGGCTCACCGAGTGGCACGGCGTGCCCTATCACCACCTTCCCGTCGGCGAAGGCGGCAATGCCGAGCAGGAGCGGCAAATCGAGGCGGTGATGGACGCGGCCGGCGCGCCCTATCTGATCCTCGCCCGCTACATGCAGGTGCTGACCCCCGGCTTCGCCGACCGGCTGGCGGGGCGCTGCGTCAACATCCACCACAGCTTCCTGCCCGGCTTCAAGGGCGCCCGGCCCTATCATCGCGCGCACGAGCGCGGCGTGAAACTGATCGGCGCCACCGCGCATTTCGTCACCAGCGACCTCGACGAGGGGCCGATCATCGAGCAGGCGGTGGAGCGGGTGGACCACCGCGACAGCGTCGACGACCTGATCCGCATCGGCCGCGACATCGAGGCGCAGGTGCTCGCCCGCGCCGTCGATGCGCTGGGCGAGCGGCGCGTGTTCCTCAACGGCAACCGGACATTGGTGTTCAGATGACCCTCGAAACCCTCTCCTCGACCAAGGCGCATGGCGGCACTCAGAGCGTGTACCGCCACCAGAGCATCGCCACGAACACGCCGATGACCTTCTCGGCCTTCGTCCCCGACCATGAAGAGGGGGCCAAGCTGCCCGTGCTCTGGTACCTTTCGGGCCTCACCTGCACCCACGCGAACGTCACCGAGAAGGGCGAGTACCGGCAGGCCTGCGCCGAGCATGGCGTGATCTTCATCGCCCCCGACACCTCGCCGCGCGGCGACGGCGTGCCCGACGACGAGGCATATGATTTCGGCCAGGGCGCCGGCTTCTATGTCGACGCGACCGAGGAGCCTTGGGCCGCCAATTACCGCATGCGCTCCTATGTCGAGGACGAGCTGCCCGCGCTGATCCTGCGCGAGTTCGCCTGCGCCGATCTCTCCCGCCAGGGCATCACAGGCCACTCGATGGGCGGGCACGGCGCGCTCACCATCGGGCTGCGCAACCCCGACCGCTTCCGCTCGGTCTCCGCCTTCGCGCCGATCTGCGCGCCGCTGCATTGCCCGTGGGGCGAGAAGGCGCTGACCGGCTATATCGGCGGCGACCGCGAGGACTGGCGCGCCTATGACGCCTGCGCGATGATCGCGGACGGGCTGTCGGTGCCCGAGCTGCTGGTCGACCAGGGCGACGCCGACCCGTTCCTCGCCGAGCAGCTCAAGCCCGAGCTGCTCGAGAAAGCGTGCCGCGACGCCGGGATCGACCTGACGCTGCGCATGCAGCCGGGCTATGACCATAGCTATTATTTCATCTCCTCCTTCCTGCCCGAGCATGTCGCCTGGCATGCCGAACGGCTGAAATGATCCCTGCCCCGCATTGCTGATCCGCGCGCGCGGCTCTAGCCTGAGCCGTAAATAGCGAGGGGACAGCATATGCGGATGATGGTTGCGGCAGTGGCGATGATGACGGCGACGGGTGCTGCTCATGCGCAAAAGGCGGCGCCCCAGGCCGATGCCCAGGCGCTGGAGCTGCTCAAGCGCGGCATCGCCTTCCGCACCGTCGCCGGGCCGGGCAACCAGACGCCCGACTATGCCAACTACCTGCGCGACGCGCTGATCGCGGGCGGCTTCGCGGCGGAGGACGTGACGGTCGAGCGGATCGACGACACCGCGATGCTGATCGCGCGCTATCGCGGCACCGCCGGGGCCGGCACCAAGCCGATCGCGATCATCGGCCATATGGACGTCGTCGCCGCCGACCCCAAGGACTGGGAGCGCGATCCATTCACCCCGGTGGTCGAGAACGGCTATATCTATGGCCGCGGCGCCACCGACAACAAGTTCAGCGTGTCGGCGATGATCGCGGCGCTGATCCAGCTCAAGAAGGACGGATTCAAGCCGAGACGCGACATCGTCTTCCTAGGCTCGGGCGACGAAGAGACCGGCATGAAGACCACCGCCGCGCTGGCGGAGAAGTTCGCGGGCGCCGAGCTGCTGCTCAACATCGACGGCGGCGGCGGGCGCTATTCGCCCGACGGCAAGCCCGAATATTACGGGCTGCAGGCGGCGGAGAAGAGCTATGCCGACTTCATCCTGACCGTGACCGATCCCGGCGGCCATTCGAGCGCGCCGCGGCCGGTCAACGCGATCGTGACGCTGGCGCGGGCGCTCGAGCGGATCGGTACGTACAAATTCCCGGCCGAGGTCAACGAGATCACCAAGGCCTCGCTCGCGGTCGCGGCGGAGACCGCCAAGCCCGAGGACGCCGCGGCGATCCGCGCCTTCCTCGCCAACCCGCAGGACGAAGCGGCGCTCAAGGTGCTGCGCGCCAATTACGGGCTGGTCGGGCAGATCGGAACGACTTGCGTGCCGACCATGGTCAATGCCGGCCACGCCCAGAACGCCCTGCCCCAGCGCGCCACCGCCAACGTCAACTGCCGCATCTTTCCGGGCCACTCGATCGAGAGCATCGGGACCAAGCTCGGCGAGATCGCGGCGGAGCCGAGCCTGACGGTCAAGCATGACGACCGCAGCACCAGCCGCCCGCCCCCGCCTCGCCGCTGCGGCCCGACGTGATGAAGGCAGTGAGCGACGGCATCCATGCCCGCTACCCCGATGTGAAGGTCATCCCGAGCATGTCCGCCGGGGCGACCGATTCGATGCATTTCCGCGGCCGCGGGGTGCCGAGCTACGGCATCGCGCCGATCTTCATGAAACAGTCCGATCAGTTCGCCCATGGCCTCAACGAGCGCACGCCGCTGAGCGAGCTGGCGCCGGCGGTGACCTATTTCCGGCGGGTAGTGACCGAATTGTCCAAATGACGGCGCGTTACGACGCGCTAATCGTCGGCGGCGGGCATAACGGCCTGGTCTGCGCCTTCTACCTCGCCCGCGCCGGCATGAAGGTGCGGGTGCTGGAGCGGCGCGCGGTGGTCGGCGGCGCGGCGGTGACCGAGGAATTCCATCCCGGCTTCCGCAACTCGGCGGCGAGCTACACGGTCAGCCTGCTCCAGCCCAAGGTGATCGCCGACATGAAGCTGGTCGATCGCGGGTATCGCGTGATCGAGCGGCCCATCTCCAACTTCTTCCCGCTCGACGGCGGGTATCTCAAGCTCGGCGGCGGGGCGGAGCGGACGCGGGCCGAGTTCGCACGCTTCTCCGAGAAGGATGCGGCGGCACTCCCCGGATACGAAGAGGCGCTGGAGCGGGTCGCGGACATGCTGCGCTCGATGGCGCTCAAGACCCCGCCCAATGCGGGCGGCGGGATCGCGGCGCTGCTCGCCGCGGCGGCGCAGGGGCGCGAGCTGGCCAAGATGCCGATCGCGGGGCAACGCGACGCGCTCGCGCTGTTCGTCCAGTCGGCGCGCGAGTTTCTCGACCAGTGGTTCGAGAACGACCATGTGAAGGCCGCCTTCGCGTTCGACGCGGTGGTCGGCAATTTCGCCGGGCCGTCGGCGCCCGGATCGGCATATGTGCTGCTTCACCATGTGTTCGGCGAGGTGAACGGCAAGAAGGGTGCATGGGGCCACCCGGTCGGCGGCATGGGCGCGATCACCGGGTACATGGCCGACGCGGCGCGCGAGGTGGGGGTCGAGATCAGCCTGGAGGCGCCGGTCAGCCAAGTGCTGGTCGATGGCGGCAAGGTCGCCGGGGTCCGGCTGGCGAGCGGCGAGGAGATCGCGGCGGGGATCGTCGCGGCGAATGTCGGGCCGGCCTTGCTGTACCGGCAGATGATCGACGCGAGCGACCTGGACGACGATTTCCGGCGGCGGATCGCGGGGTTCAAGACCGG
Organism: Sphingomonas sp.; assembly: GCF_039595165.1. Taxonomy (GTDB): domain Bacteria; phylum Pseudomonadota; class Alphaproteobacteria; order Sphingomonadales; family Sphingomonadaceae; genus Sphingomonas. Next base: position 10,659 of record NZ_JBCNMA010000003.1, on the reverse strand, counting down.
CTCGGGCAGCTTCCGCATGAACGTCGCGCTGAGCGAGCTGCCCGACTTCACCGTGCTGCCGGGCAGGGATGGCGAGCACCACCGCAGCGGCATCATCATCGCGCCGACCATGGACTATATGGACCGCGCACACGAAGACGCGGTGCGATATGGCTGGTCGAACGCGCCGGTGGTGGAGATGACCATCCCCTCGACCGTCGACGACAGCCTCGCCCCGCCGGGCGCGCATGTCGCGAGCCTGTTCTGCCAGCATTTCGCTCCGGCGCTGCCCAACGGGCGCAGCTGGGACGACGAGCGCGAGGCGGCGGCGGACGACATCATCGACACGGTGACCGAGCATGCGCCCAATTTCCGGGGCTCGATCCTGGCGCGGCAGGTCCACTCGCCATTGGACCTGGAGCGCAAGTTCGGGCTGGTCGGGGGCGACATCTTCCACGGGCGCATGTCGCTCGACCAATTGTGGGCGGCACGGCCGGTGCTGGGGCATGGCGACTATCGCGGGCCGATCGCGGGCCTCTACATGTGCGGCGCGGGCACGCATCCGGGCGGAGGGGTAACCGGGGCGCCGGGGCACAATGCGGCGCGGGAAATATTGCGCGACAGGAGCCTGATCGGGCGGTGGCTGCGGCGCTGATCGTTTCACCTGCGACTTTATCTTCCGGCGCAATGCTGCTAACGGCGGCGCGCTCGTCCGGATCGGCCGGACCCATTTGAGGAGGGCGGACATGTTCAACTTCGTTTCCGCGCTCCCTGAAACGCGGCGACCAGCCACGGCTGGGTAAGCCGCCGGCCCCGAGCGGCCGGCCCGTTTCCCAAGCAATCCAAATGTCCCGCGCCCCGCGCGGGGGAGCATCGTCATGTATCTGCGCTTCATCGCGCCGGGGTGGGAGGTCCGCCGCGGCGTGGACCGTGGCCTGTTCGGCCCGGCCTATACCCATGCCCGCGACGCGGCGACGCCGGAGGGCATCGCGCGTGCCCTGTGGCACGAGATCCGCTGGTTCGAGCGCGAGCTGCCGGTGCCGCGGTGGCGCGCCTTCTGCGTGCGATCGAAGCGGCGCTGGCGGGCGCACGGCATCTGCTGGTTCCGCGACGACGCGCAGGCGATGATCGCGCACGCCCATGTGCTGGCGGCGCTGCTGCACGAGCTGGGCGTGCCGGTGACGCGTCACGTGACGCATCGCCCGGGCACGATCCTGTATCGCGACGACTGGCAGATCGTCGCCAAGCCGGACGCGGCGACCCCGACGCGGTGGCACTGAGCCGCCGCGCCGGGGCAGGCGGCGGGCACGGCTTCCGGGCGGGAGGCGATCCGGCTAGACGCTGGCGGAATGGCGCATGACGGCGACCCCGCGTTCGAGATCGAGACCAAGCTGTGGCGCTGGACGCCCGCGCCGCCGGCCAAGGCGAGCTGGTATTTCGTGACGATCACCGGCGAGGCGGCGGACGCGATCCGCGCATTGGGCTTCGAGCGGCGCGCGCTGGGCGGGGCGCGCGGCTTCGGATCGGTGCGGGTGCGGGCGAGCGTCGACGGGGTGGCGTTCGAGACCTCGGCCTTTCCGCATGCGTCGAGCGGCGGCTATGTGCTGCCGGTCAAGGCCGCGGTGCGCAAGGCCGCCGAGGTGAGCGAGGGGGCGTTGGTGACCGTCGGGCTGTGGCTGTGAGGGTCGTCGCGATCTCCCGAAAGTCCCAAAAGTCACACTGCCACGCGCGCGCGAGTCAGCCGTCCTCGTAATCATAGTCGTCATCCTCGGCGTAGGGCGGGGATAGCGCCTCGCGGCCGTCGGCGATGGACGGAACCTGATAGTGGAGCGGTGTGAGCGGCTCGGCGGGGACACTGCTGTCGGCGAGCGTCGCAAGCGCGGCATCGAACACGGCGCCGCCGGCGGTGCTCCAATCCATCATGCCGACCGGCTTGCCGCCCAGGGCATGGACGCCGGCGGTGATCGCGTTACGCTCGAGCAGCCACATCAGCAGCCGGTCCGACGGCTCGCGCACCTCGGCGACGATCTTGCCCTCGCGCCACATCTCCCGCACGCCGCCCTTGATCGCGCGCTCGTACGCCGTGGTCATCAACCGCGCGGTGGCGATCCGAAGCGACTGATCCCACGCTGCGGCGAACGCCTTGCCGTCGGGATGATGGCGCAGGCGATAGGCCGAGCGCGGGGTGATGCCGGTGGCATGCGCGGCCTCCGAGATGCAGCCGGTATCGGCGAGGGCGCGGAGGAAGCCGCGCTGGCGCTCCGCGGTCCAGCCGTCGTGGCGGGTGCGCAGGGTGACGGGGGTGTAGGTTTCGAGAGGATCGGCGGGGGTGTCGGGTGTGGGGTGGTCGTGCTTCATGGGATGGCTCCTTTGGTTAGGGGAGCCGGGGTATTTAACCTAATTGGTTCGTGTAGGAAAATGGGATGCGCAATGGGAAGGCAATCTACGGACGCATCTGCACGCGGTGTAATGAAGCCCATGCGGCCCGGGCAATCTATCGATTCAGTTCCAGCTCAGGTCCAAATCTAGGGTCAGAAAGGAACATATCCCTAGCCTTCTCTCTAAATGCCTTTTCCAATCGCGCGCGTTCAAAGGGACTTTCGTCAGAGCATCTCGCAAACAGGTGAATATGACCATCTACGTTGGAAATCCGACTTGATATTATCTTATCTTCGCCGTCCACAAATCGCTTCAGGGATGCAATGTAGCTCTCCGGAAGAGCTTGGCAGCAGATATCAAGTTCATCCGGGCTTGCTTCTTGAGACCTGGATTGATAGCTCTTTTTAGACCGACCTATTCTATCAACTTTCATCATCAACGATGATAGTTGCTCCATAATGTATTCTTGACCAGACATCTCTTGTTCGGAAATGTCTGCTGGCTTGAATTGTCCAAAATGCCGCAAGAATGTAGAGAAATCCCTGTCATTTTGAGACTTACTGTAAGTCGCCTTAACTTTCTCACCCAGCCTAGCCTTGAAGTCTATAATTTTTCCGAATCTCAAATCTCTCGGATACTCAACGTGCTCGACCACCCCCATATCAAAGCTAAATCCAGTAAAATCATCCTTAATGATTATTGTGGGCTTATCAAATGCCAACCTCATGCCGAGCTCAAACATAACGTTGGGATTCTTCTCGCTCACGTCGCAGATTACTATCGGTAGATTATACAAATTTTGTACGATAGTCCTTTGAATGACAGTGATCTCATCAGCCGTGCTCACCAGCTTTGCAGAGAAGCCTACATCAGAAACCGCATCAGTGATTATTTGTAGCACGTCTTCCCAATGGCGCTCGGAGCAACCACCAATTGATGAGATAGGCATAACTATACCACAGGGGATGCCCTGTGATTTATTCTGATCCCCCGTTTCTTTAGGTGACACCGCCTTACTCCGCCGCCACCGTCCCATCAAACAACCCGCCCTCAGCGCCACCATCCTCGTTCGCCGCCGGCCCGGCCTTGGCCTTCTGGCGCTTGTCGAACGAGTCCCACACCTCGCCCCAGTTCCCTCGCGTGGCGCCCTTCGAATATTCCGTCGCCCTCGTCTCGAAGAAGTTGGCGTGCTCGACGCCGTTGAGCAGCGGGGTGAGCCAGGGGAGCGGGTGCTCGTCGATCATGTAGATCGGCTTGAGGCCGAGCTGGTTCAGGCGCCAGTCGGCGATGAAGCGGATATACTTCTTGATCTCCTTGGGCGTCATGCCGGGGACCGGGCCCTGCTCGAACGCGAGGTCGATGAACGCGTCCTCGAGCCGCACGGTCGTCTGGCAGACGTCCATGATGTCGTCCTTGACCGCCTTGGTCAGGCAGTCGCGCTCCTTGACGAAGGCATGGAACAGGCGGGTGATGCCCTCGCAGTGCAGGCTCTCGTCGCGGACCGACCACGACACGATCTGGCCCATGCCCTTCATCTTGTTGAAGCGCGGGAAGTTCATCAGCATCGCGAAGCTGGCGAAGAGCTGAAGCCCCTCGGTGAAGCCGCCGAACATGGCGAGCGTCTTGGCGATGTCCTCGTCGGTGTCGACGCCGAACTTCTGAAGGTAATCGTGCTTGTCCTTCATCTCGGCATATTCGAGGAACATGCCGTACTCGCTCTCGGGCATGCCGATCGTGTCGAGCAGGTGGCTGTAGGCGGCGATGTGCACCGTCTCCATGTTGGAGAAGGCGGCGAGCATCATCTTGATCTCGGTCGGCTTGAACACGCGGCCGTATTTCTCGTGGTAGCAATCCTGCACCTCGACATCCGCCTGGGTGAAGAAGCGGAAGATCTGGGTGAGCAGGTTGCGCTCGTGATCGGTGAGCTTCTGCGCCCAGTCGCGGCAATCCTCGCCCAGCGGCACCTCTTCGGGCAGCCAGTGGACCTGCTGCTGGCGCTTCCAGAACTCATAGGCCCAGGGATATTCGAAGGGCTTGTAGGTCTTGCGGGCTTCGAGAAGGGGCATTGCAACGGTCCTTGGTCAGAAGTCGAAAAGCTGTTTGGCGGCGAGAACGAGCGACACGATGATCGCGAAGCTTCCCGTCGCGCGATAGAAATTGAGCGTGAACGGTCCGGGTTCGGCGGGACGCGCGCCGATGAGCCGGTATTTCCACATGTTGTAAGCGGCCACGCGTTCGGGCGCGCGCACGGCGACGATCCCCTGCACGAAGATCACGGCCAGCACGAGCCAGATGAAGCCATCCCACCAGGTCATGCCGCGCTCGCCAGGCTGAACACCAGCGCGAAGCCGGTGAGGAACAGGCAGAGCGCGACCAGCATCATGCCGGCGATGCGCATGGCATAGGCGCCCTCGGGCGTGGCGGCGCGGCGGCGCAGCAAAGCGAGGCCCGCGACGCCGCTGGCGATGCCGATGCCGGCCTGGAGGGCGAGGGCGCGGGTCATTAGTCGCGGACCCTCACCACCTTCTCGCGCACCACCACCTTCTTGCCGCGCCACGAGCCGACGCCGAACACGACGATGCCGAGGAAGAAGCCGAAATCGTACCAGCCGCCATTGTTGGGCACGGCATAGACCGCGACCTCGGGCAGGAAGAGCGAGAGCACCCAGGCGATCGGGAAGATGAAGCCGTGCCACAGCCCGAGCAGGAAGCCGGGCGCTTGCGGCGAGACCGCGGTGGCGACCTGCTGCGCGCAGGCGGCGAGCGGGGCGAGGCTGGCGATCGCGAGGGTCGAACGAAGCTTCATGGTCGGACTCCTGCATCGAAAGGGGCGCACGGGCGTTGAGCGCCCGACGGCATTCCACGCATCAACGCATGAGGAGGCGACAAATGGCCGACACCAGCAACATCCGCGAGCATATGGAAGTGATCGGCGCCGACGGCGTCCATATCGGCACGGTCGACCGCGTCGAGGGCGCCCCCGACGGTTCTTGGCGCATCAAGCTGATCAAGGCGGACAGCGGCGCCGAGATCGAAGGCGCCGCGGAGGGCGGGCGCCACCACCATTACATCCCCGCCGGGCTGATCGCCGAGGTGGAGGGGGACCAGGTGCGGCTCTCCGCCAATGCCGATGTCGCGATCACCTTCGAGGAGGAGGAATCGGGCGAGCCGATCTGAGCGGCACGCTGGCCCCGGCACTAGACCGGGATGGCGCCGGAGGTCGCGAAAAGGCGCGCACGGGGCGTGCGCCGTCGGCGCCATCGCCGTGCCGTTCACTGCCCATCGCCTTGCGGCCCGGTCGCCAGTCGCCGCGATTCGGTGACCGGCAGACCGCCCTCGGTCGGCACATAGATCAGCGAGGCCTTGCTCGATTCGAGCGCCTGAATCTGCAGATAGCGCAGATAGCCTTCCGGTCCGCCCAGACTGTTCTGCAGGATCGCATTGGCCTGCGCCGCGCCACGTGCGCGGATCACCTCCGCCTCGGCCAGCGCGATCGCGCTTTCCTTCTTGGCGCGTGCCTCGAGGATCGCGACTTGACGCGAGGATTGCGCCTCGGCAAGCGCGGCCTCGCCCGCCAGCCGCTGTGAATAGACGCGGTACTGCGGCCAGACGAACAGCGCGACGAGAATCACGACCACCGCCGCGCCGATCAGTGACAGGGTGCAGCCTGTTTTCTGGTCCATGCCGGTCTCCTCTCAGACCTGCTCGCCCCACCTCACTGGCACGCCAGACATTCGTCATAGTCCGTGCTCTCGCCGAGGTTGAACTGCGGCTTCTCGATCGTGTTGTCGGCCTCCACGCCGCCCGCGAAGCCGGCGCGCTGCACCGATTTGGAGCGGAGATAGTAGAGCGACTTGATGCCGAGCTCCCACGCGCGGAAGTGGAGCATCAGCAGGTCCCACTTCTCGACATCGGCCGGGATGAACAGGTTCAGCGAGGCCGACTGATCGATATAGGGGGTGCGGTCTGCGGCGAGCTCGAGCAGCCAGCGCTGGTCGATCTCGAACGACGTCTTGAAGCAGTCCTTCTCCTCCTGCGAGAGGAAGTCGAGATGCTGGACCGAGCCGCCCTGCTCGAGGATCGAGTTCCAGACATTGTCGGAGTTCTTCGACTTCTCGATCAGGATCTTCTCGAGATAGGGATTGCGCACCACGAAGCTGCCCGACAGCGTCTTGTGGGTGTAGATGTTGGCCGGGATCGGCTCGATGCAGGCCGAGGTGCCGCCGCAGATGATCGAGATCGACGCGGTCGGCGCGATCGCCATCTTGCAGCTGAAGCGCTCCATCACGCCCATGTCGGCCGCGTCGGGGCATGGGCCCCGCTCGACCGCGAGCTGCATCGATGCCTCGTCGACCTGCGCCTTGATGTGCTTGAAGATGCGCAGATTGTGGGTCTTGGCCATCGCCCCCTCGAAGGGCAGGCCGCGCGCCTGGAGGAAGGAGTGGAAGCCCATCACGCCGAGGCCCACCGAACGCTCGCGGCTGGCGGAATAGGCGGCCTTCTCCATGCCCGGCTCGGCACGGTCGATATAGTCCTGCAGCACATTGTCGAGGAAGCGCATCACGTCCTCGACGAAGCCCTTGGCGTCCTTCCACTCGTCCCACGTCTCGAGGTTGAGCGAGGACAGGCAGCACACCGCGGTGCGATCGTTGCCGAGATGGTCCTTGCCGGTCGGCAGGGTGATCTCGCTGCACAGGTTCGAGGTCGAGACCTTGAGGCCCAGGTCGCGGTGATGCTTGGGCATGTTCCTGTTCACGTGGTCGGCGAACACGATGTAGGGCTCGCCTGTGGCGAGACGGGTCTCGACCAGCTTCTGGAACAGCGCGCGGGCGTCGACCTTGCCGCGCTCCGAGCCGTCCTTGGGCGACCTGAGCACCCATTCCTCGCCGTTTCGCACGGCTTCCATGAACGCGTCGGGGATGAGCACGCCGTGGTGGAGGTTCAGCGCCTTGCGGTTGAAGTCGCCCGACGGCTTGCGGATCTCGAGGAACTCCTCGATCTCGGGGTGCGAGATGTCGAGGTAGCAGGCGGCCGAGCCGCGGCGCAGGCTGCCCTGGCTGATCGCGAGGGTGAGCGAATCCATCACGCGGACGAAGGGGATAATGCCCGAGGTCTTGCCGTTGAGGCCGACCGGCTCGCCGATGCCGCGGACATTGCCCCAATAGGTGCCGATGCCCCCGCCGCGCGAGGCGAGCCAGACATTCTCGTTCCAGGTGTCGACGATGCCGTCGAGGCTGTCGGGCACCGAATTGAGGAAGCAGGAGATCGGCAGGCCGCGCCCGGTGCCGCCGTTCGAGAGAACGGGGGTGGCGGGCATGAACCACAGCTTCGAGATATAGTCGTAGATGCGCTGGGCGTGCGCGGCATCGTCGGCATAGGCCGAGGCGACGCGGACAAACAGGTCCTGGAAGGTCTCGCCCGGGAGCAGGTAGCGGTCCTTGAGCGTCTCCTTGCCGAACTCGGTGAGCAGCGCGTCGCGCGAGTGATCGACCTCGACCGGATAGGGCCGCGGGTTCACCGCCTTGGAATCGGCCTTCTTCTTCGCCTTGGCGGGAGCGGCCTTGGTCTCGGCGATCGCCGAGTCTGCTGCGGGCGTCGCCACAGTCGGCGTCGCGGTGGTATCGGTCACGGTCTCACTCACGCTTGCTTCCTGCTGTTCCCTGAAGTCCATCGTCGTTCGTCCCTTGCCCGCTCAAACATACGACTCGGGGGCATCCGGCGATATTACCACCGCGCACACCTGAGCGTGAGAACAAAAAGTGTCCATCGCCCGGTCCAAGGCACGAGCGGGCCCATGCCGCGATATGGGGTCGCGGACGGTGTTCCACCAGTGCTTGGGCTCGACCCCCTGTCTAGCCACTAGAGATTGTGGCAGATCGGCCCGGGAGGCAAGACCGTAAATGACAAATGAAAGACTCGGTTCGTCGCTGATTTGACTCGGCTCATGGCGCGCCCGCAACGGCCCGGCGCACGCGACGCGCGGACCTTCCTCGCCTTTTCAGAAAGCAAGAGAACGAACGCGGAACCCACAATTTTTTGTGCCGGGGATTCGTCCACAGAAAATTACCCGCGCGCCGGTCAGCCTCGGGAAAGCTTCGGCCAGTCACAACGGGATGGAGCGCTTCGTGAAGGCGCCACGGGAGACTGACCGATGCGAATCGCGTTGCTTGCCGCCGCCGTCGCGCTGACCGCCCTCCCCGCCGCCGCGCAGATTCGCGACCCTTCGGGCGGGGTGCGCTGGCCGGCCCCCTCGCCCGCCCTTCCCGGCGTGGCGCGCGAACTGGGGCAGGCCGACCGCTCGATCCGCGACGGGCGCGAGAGCGGGCAGCTGTCGCGGCGCGAAGCCCGGGCGCTGCGCCGCGAGAGCCGCCAGATCGCGGTGCTGGAGGAACGTTTCGCGCGAGGCGGGCTGTCGGAGTCCGAGCGTGCCGAGCTCGAGACGCGCGTCCGCGCGTTGCGCAGCGTGACCGGGGCGAAGCGGGCCTCCAAGCCCTAGATTGCAGTCCGCCCGCGCCACGCTAGGCTGACCCGATCAGCAGGAGGGCGGCACATGGACGAGGCGAACGGCATCATCGGGCGGCGCGCGATGCTCAAGTGCGCAGTGGCCGGCGCGGCGCTGAGCGCGCCGGGCGCGGCACTGGCGGCCGACAATATGGCGGACGTGAAGAAGGCGATCGCCGCCGGGCACGATGCGGCGGTCAAGCGGCTGCAGGACTGGATCCGCCTGCCCTCGATCGCGGCCGAGAATCGCGGCTATCCCGAGGGCGCCGAACATATGAAGCAGCTGGCGCTCGACGCCGGCTTCCAGCATGCCGAGATCGTCCCGTCCAAGGGCAAGCCCGGGGTGTTCGCGACGCTCGACGCCGGCGCCAAGAAGACGCTCGGCATCTATTTCATGTACGACGTCAAGCAGTTCGACCCGGCGGAATGGGAGCATCCTCCGCTCGAGGCGAAGCTGATCGACAAGCCCGGCTTCGGCAAGGTGGTGATGGGCCGGGGCGCGGTGAACCAGAAGGGACCGCAGGCGACCTTCCTCGCCGCGCTGCACGCGATGAAGGCGGCGGGGCGCAAGCTGCCGGTCAATCTCGTGCTGGTGGCCGAGGGCGAGGAGGAGATCGCCTCGCCCAATTTCCACGAGATCGTGACCGCGCCACAAGTCGCCCCCGCGCTCAAGAGGACCGTCGGGGTGATCATCCCGACCGGCTGGCAGAGCCCGGCGACGGGCGGCGTCACGCTCGCGCTGGGGGCAAAGGGCGCGGTCGAGTTCGAGCTCACCGTGTCAGGCGAGAAATGGGGCCGCGGGCCCAAGGGCGACATCCATTCGAGCGAGAAGGCGCGGGTCGACAGTCCGCCGTGGCGGCTGGTCGCGGCGCTGTCGACGCTGGTCACGCCCGACGGCAACACGGTGAAGATCGACGGCATCGAGGAGAAGGTGCGCCCGCTCAGCGCGCGGGAGCGCGAGCTGATCCTGCTCAACGCGCGCGCCAACAGCGAGGAGGCGGCGAAGAAGTCGCTCGGCGTGTCGCGCTGGATCGACGATATGAGCTGGGAGGAGTCGCTGGTGCGGCTGGCGCAGGTGCCGACGGTCAACATCCAGGGGCTGGTGTCGGGCTATATGGGTCCGGGGGGCAAGACCGTGCTGCCCGGCCGCGCCACCGCCAAGATCGAGATGCGGCTGGTGCCCGACATGACCAAGGAAGACACGCTGGCCAAGCTGCGCGCGCATCTCGACAAGCGCGGCTTCAGCGATGTCGAGGTCAATGTCTCGGGCGGCTATGGCCCGACCGAGACCGCCGAGACCAGCGCGCTGATCCGCGCCGAACTGGCGACGTGCGCGCGGCTCGGCGTGCCGGCGACGCTGTCACCGCGGCTGGCGGGGAGCTGGCCGGGGGTGATCTTCACTGGGCCGCCGCTCAGCCTGCCCGCCGGCCAGTTCGGCTTCGGCCATGGCAGCGGTGCGCACGCCCCCAACGAATATTTCGTGATCGAGAGCAGCAACCCCAATGTGATGGGAATGGACGCCGCGGCTTTCGGCTTCGTCGACTTTCTGTATCAGGTGGCGGCGACGGCCTGAGGCAGCTCCCATCCTCCCCCGCCAGGGGGAGGTGGCAGGCGCAGCCTGACGGAGGGGGCGGACGCGGCGCACTCAAGGTTCGAGGGGTTCGCCGTCCTCCCCCTCCGTCGCCTTCGGCGCCACCTCCCCCTGGCGGGGGAGGACTCGGTTACGCTCAGCTCCGCACCCCGCCAGCGCGGCGCGCGCGGCGTCGAGGCGTTCGCGCACCGGCGTCGCGGCGGGATCGGG
>NZ_JBCNMA010000002.1:0-82701 GCF_039595165.1 Sphingomonas sp. | reverse complement strand
GCAGGATAAAGCTGATTGGGTGCAGGTGGCGCTTCGCCAGCGTTTCGTGCGCGGTCGACCACCTCGATAAGCACGACAGAGCCGGGATGGGACGGACAGCGGAGCCGCCGAAAGAGCGGCTTGTCCTCCAACAGCAGATCCGCGTCCGATAGACAGCTGAGATTGATGCCGGTCGGCAGATGCAACCGGGTCGGTGAGCTCAGGCTACCTTCACGATTGCGCAGGAAGGAAATATCGGCGAGGCGAGCGACGACCTTAGGAGTGAGTAGCGGCAGGTGTCGTCGCAACAATTCCTCGAACGGTGCGGCCAGTTCAGGTGCTTGCTCGACGATGCCGGCCACGGCGATTAAGTCGTCGGCGAGTACCTTCCGGCGAATCGCGAGCCGCTGAAGCAAGTCCGACCGCTGCCGCCACGCCGCCTCGGGTGCGCGAACCACTCTCTCGAGCAATGCGGTGTCTTTCGGCGGCAGGATGGCGAGCGCGTCCGGCCGTGCCCAATGGCCCTGATCATCGCGGACGACAGGACTTTTCCGGATCACTCCGACCAATCGAGACGTCAATTTGGCCGTGGGAGACAGAAGATGGCGGTAGAGCGCCTCGCGTTCAGCCTCGGTGATCGTGCCGGACGTTGCTCGACCCGCGGCCTCTTCGATCCAGCGCGAGAGCTCGAAAGGCCGACAATGGCGAGCCACGGCCATATCGTTATGTAGGCGCGGGTGAAGCCGCGTTTCAGGCGGCTCCGGACACGCCTTCCACATGTCGGGATCGACTCGCACGAGCGTATGCGCCGGCACGAGTTTTCCGGTTGCTGACAGCGTACTGGGTGATTCACGAAGATCGCGTCGATTTTGCGGTGTCAGCCGCCGCTGAAGCGTGGTCAACGCGGCCGCCGTCCGGTGTTGTTCCTCGGGATTTAGCGCCTCATCGGGATAAGGGTCGTAGCTATAGTCGGCCTCGTCGTCGGCGAGCTTCGTTTGCAGTCTGGACGCCTTTCCGCCACCACAGCGCAGACACACTAGCGAATTGACGGTGAATCGCTTGGTCCCGCACGCAAGAGCAAAATCGGCCAAGCTCTCATGGTTGGCGAGATCGGGATGAAGATAGCTTTCCGAGCCCAAATGGCCTCTGAGCGCCTCGTGACTAGGCGTCACAAGATCTGCTGCGACGGTGGGGGTGCCAACTGCGTTTGGCCAGCATCGACGCGTCTTTAGACGCTCAAGAACGCGATCGGCGAAAGTTCGGTCTTCCGAACCCTGACGGAGAACAAGTTCGAAGGCGCTACGGCCGAAGCGCCCGAACCAGTCAGATCCCACGAGGTCGGCGGCCAGATCTGCTGCCTGATCGCTCAGCCAGGTGTTCCACTTGCTCTCAATTAGTCGGGTGCGCTCGGCGTCTAACTGAAATGGCGCTGAGATGCTCAGCGCACAGCCGGTCCGGGCCTGACTGGCCTGCAGCGGATAATAGCAGTGGCCGAGCCGATCGGTCACCGGCTTCCCGCCCTTCAGCGGGATAGAAACTGCGATGCGCACCCGGCCCGAGAACCGATAATAGGCAGGGAAATCAATGTCGTCGAATGCCTCTGGCAATTCGACTAGACGTGAGAATTCGAACTCCTCGTGCTCACGACGGTTGCGCTTGCCGTCGCGGGTTTCAGCCTGCAAGCGACCCTTGCGATGGACAGCGCTGACGCCCGCAGCCTTGGTTCTTAGACTTTCGGCGGACTGTCGCCATTGGAACCGGCGGCCGAGACGTTCGGAAGATATCGTGAGCGTCTGGATGCCAGCACGGCGGCCGGTCAGTGCCAACTTTACCAATGTAGGGAAAAGAGCGCGCTCAATATCTTCCAGCGCGCTTTCCTCGCGCTCGACGGTGAACGGCTCGAAGCGGCGTAGTTGCTCGGTCCGGAAGGGCACCTGAATGAGCACACCCTTGCGTCCCTTCGAGGCGGGATCGTCCTGGCGGCCCGCTCCAAACTCTTTGAAATCCAGAACCGCCATGTACCCGTTGGAGCGAACATGGATGCGGTCCCCCAAATGGAAAAGCGAGCGCATGCCGAGGTTCTTGGACCCGATGCTGCTTTCCTTCGGAATGATGAGTTCTCCCGAGGAGTCCCCGAGCACCTCCCCGGTCCCGATCAGTACTGACAGCCTACTCCATCCCTTCGGTGGAATAGCCCGTCCAGTACCGGTGATCTCGAGCTGGGTTTCGGTGAAGCGGATACCGATGTCAGTCCCGTCGGCATCGAACTCGTTCTGAACCAGCTCGCGGAATACGTCCGCTGCACCGTGTGCCGCCACGAACTCGTCGACAGGACTTGAGGCAATCCTCTGCTGCAGCGGCGTCACTAGCGCCGGGATTTCGATGCTTTCGATCGTCTTTGCGACTTTCGCCGAAACCGGCCTTGTCTTGCTTGCCATCCGTTTGGTCCCCTCCGGCGACGTTGGTGGCATAGATAGCCAAATAGCCAAAGCAGGCTCTTCAAGGCCCATCAGCGCCATTCTGTTTTCGCGCCCTTAGGCGGAGTCTGAGGCCATCCGGATCGACCCATGTCGACCGGCGGGAGCCTCGATGTGACGCCTACCAAATTACTCATTGGCCAAATCCTCGTCGTCTTCGCGATCGTGCTGTTGGGCGTCTGGGCCGGCACGCAATGGGCGGCGGCGATGCTCGCCTATCAGCCCGAGCTCGGCCCCGCATGGTTCCATATCGGCGGCCTGCCGATCTACCGGCCCTGGGCACTGTTCCCCTGGTGGTATCATTTCGATGCCTACGCGCCGCACGTCTTCGACCGCGCGGGCACGCTCGCCGCCGCCAGCGGTTTCATCGGCTGCGGCGCTGCGATCTTCGGCTCGCTCTGGCGGGCACGGCAGGCGCGCTTCGTCACCACCTACGGCTCCGCTCGCTGGGCGACGCAGAAGGAGATCGAGCGCGCCGGACTGCTGCGCGATGCCGGCGTGATGCTCGGCCGTCTCGGCGCGCGCTATCTCCGCCACGACGGCCCCGAGCATGTCATGGCGTTCGCGCCGACCCGCTCGGGCAAGGGCGTCGGGCTCGTCGTGCCGACGCTGCTGAGCTGGACCGGCTCGGCCGTCATTCACGACATCAAGGGCGAGAATTGGCAGCTCACCGCCGGCTGGCGCGCGCGCTTCTCGCACGCCCTGCTGTTCAATCCCACCGACGACCGCTCCGCCCGCTACAATCCCCTGCTCGAAGTCCGCCGCGGTCCCAACGAGGTCCGCGACGTCCAGAACATTGCCGACATCCTGGTCGATCCGGAAGGCGCGCTGGAGCGCCGCAACCACTGGGAGAAGACCAGCCATTCGCTGCTGGTCGGCGCCATCCTCCACATTCTTTATGCCGAGGAGGAGAAGACGCTCGCCCGCGTCGCCACCTTCCTCTCCGATCCGCAGCGTCCGTTCGTCGCGACGCTCCGGCGGATGATGACCACCAATCATCTCGGCACCGACGACGCGCCGCAGGTCCATCCCGTCGTTGCGTCGGCTGCACGCGAGCTCCTCAACAAGAGCGAGAACGAGCGCTCGGGCGTGCTCTCAACCGCGATGAGCTTCCTCGGCCTCTATCGCGATCCCACTGTCACCGAGGTCACCTCGCGCTGCGACTGGCGGATCGCCGACCTGATCGAGGGCGAGCGGCCGGTATCGCTCTATGTCGTCATCCCGCCATCCGACATCAGCCGCACCAAGCCGCTCGTGCGCCTGGTGCTCAATCAGATCGGCCGGCGCCTGACCGAGCGGCTCGACCAGTCCGGGAAGGAGCGGCGACACAAGCTGCTGATGATGCTCGACGAGTTCCCGGCGCTCGGGCGGCTCGACTTCTTCGAGACCAGCCTCGCCTTCATGGCCGGCTACGGCATTCGCGCCTTCCTGATCGCGCAGAGCCTCAACCAGATCGAGAAAGCTTATGGCGAGCACAATTCGATCCTCGACAACTGCCATGTCCGCGTCGCCTTCGCGACCAACGACGAACGCACCGCCAAGCGCATCTCCGACGCACTCGGCACCGCGACCGAGCAGCGCGCGATGCGCAACTATGCCGGCCACCGGCTCGCGCCCTGGCTCGCGCACGTCATGGTCTCCCGGCAAGAGACCGCCCGGGCGCTGCTGACCCCAGGCGAGATCATGCAGCTCCCGCCGACGGACGAACTGGTGCTCGTCTCCGGCATGGCGCCGATCCGCGCCCGCAAGCTGCGCTATTTTACCGATCGCAACTTCACCAAACGCGTCGCGGCACCACCGGCGCTGTCCGACGGCCACTATGCCGACCGGCCCGATGTGCGGAACGACGACTGGAGCGGCATCGTCCGCAAGCCCGACACTCGCCTCGGGCAATCGGAAGATTCGGAGGCGCAGGCCGAGGACGGCGGCCTCGAGCAGCAGCGCCATCCCGGCTTGCCGGAGCAGTCCACGCCACAGCCCGAAACTACGCCCGATCCGGCGGTCGCGCTCGCCGATGAAGAGGACGTCGCCGCCGACCAGCGCGCGATGGACCAGGCGCGCGGCCTCACCGCCGTCGCTCGCGGATACGCCCTCAACGAGGGCAGCGACCACGATCTCGTGCCGGGGCTGTAATCCATGAAGATCCGGCAGAACCTCTACATCGATCGCGAGCTCAGCGACGCACTGGAGGCGCTCGCCGCCGGCACCGCGGGCAACAAGTCGCGGCTGGTGAACGATGCGCTCGCCGATTGGCTAGCGCGGCGCGGCACGAAGGAGATCGACGATCTCCTGAAGATGCGCCTCGATCGGATCACCCGCGAGATCGAACATGCCCGGCGCGACATCGAGGTGCTGCTCGAAAGCCTCTCGCTGTTCGTCCGATACCAGCTGATGGTGACGGCTCCGCTGCCCGACGCCGACGCCGCAGCGGTCGCCGTCGGTCGCGACCGGTTCGAGAAATTCGTGGCGCAGGTCGGCCGCCAACTCGCCGCCGGCAAGCGGACGATTGGTCATGATCCGAGCGTCGGAGGCATGTCATGAGCGGCACCGGCCCTGATACCGTCTCCGAAGGTCGGCGCCGCGCGATGCTGCGCACCGCCATGGGACCGACGATCGCCGCCGCGCTCGCCGATCCTCTCGTGCTCGAGGTGATGGTCAACCCGGATGGCGCGCTTCGTCTCGACCGGCTGGGCGAGGGACGCACCGACACGCACGTCCGTTTCGATCCGGCGCAGGTCGAGCGGATCATCCGGCTCGTGGCCTCCCACGCCCGCACTGAGGTCCACGCCGACCGGCCGATCGTCTCCGCCGAGCTGCCGCCGCATGGCGAGGGTGCGGGCGAGCGCTTCGAGGGGCTGCTGCCGCCGGTGTCGCTCGGGCCCTGCTTCTCGATCCGCAAGCCCGCGACTCGCCTCTACACCCTGATGGATTACGTGAACGACGGCATCATGTCGGCCGACGCGGCCCGCCTGCTGTCGCTGGCCGTCGTCGAGCGCCGCAACGTCCTGATCGCCGGCGGCACCAGCTCGGGCAAGACTACGCTCGCCAACGCGCTGCTCGCCGAGATGGCGCACTTGGATGAGCGCGTGCTCCTCATCGAGGACACCCGCGAGCTCCATTCGCCTGCCGCCGACACCGTGGCGCTGCGCACCCGTCCCGGGTCCGTGACGATGGCGGACCTTGTCCGCTCGACGCTGCGCCTCAGGCCCGACCGCATCATCGTCGGCGAGGTGCGCGGCCCCGAGGCCCTCGACATGCTCAAGGCCTGGAACACCGGCCATCCCGGCGGGATTGCGACCGTCCATGCAAACGGCGCCGGCGCCGCGCTCTATCGGATCGAGCAGCTCGTGCAGGAGGCGGTGGTCACTGTGCCGCGGCGGCTGATCGCCGAGGCGATCGACCTCATCGTGTTCATCGAAGGACGCGGCACCGCCCGGCGGATCCAGACCATCGCCCGGCTCGCCGGCCTCGATCCGGACGGCAATTACGGCCTCGTCGACCTCACACCCATTCCCGAACCGTCCACCCACGGAGACTGATCCATGTCCAGAAGCTGCGCGCCTACCCGTCCGTTCTCGTCCCTGCCCCTGCTCGCCCTCGGCCTCGTCGCGCTCTCGACCCAGGCGTGGGCCGGCGGCTCCGGCATGCCGTGGGAGCAACCTCTGCAACAGGTGCTGGAATCGATCCAAGGCCCGGTGGCGAAAATCGTCGCCGTGATCATCATCATCACGACCGGGCTGACGCTGGCGTTCGGCGAGACCGCGGGCGGCTTTCGGCGGCTCATCCAGATCGTATTCGGCCTGTCGATCGCGTTCGCCGCCTCGTCCTTCTTCCTCTCCTTCTTCAGCTTCGGCGGCGGGGCGCTCGTCGCATGAACGGCGGGGCGCACATCGAGGGCTTCGAGGCGCCGATCCACCCCAGCCTCGGCCAGCCGATCCTGCTCGCCGGCGCGCCGCGCGGCCTCGCGATCGTCAACGGCACGATCGCGGCGGCGATCGGGCTCGGGCTCCAGCAATGGCTGGTCGGCATCGCGGTCTGGGCGATCGGGCACAGCCTCGCGGTGTTCGCCGCTCGCCGCGACCCCGACTTCGCGCCCGTGCTGCTCAGGCACCTGCGCCAGGAGGGCCATTTCTCGTGCTAGCGTTGCATGAATATCGGCAGCGCGCCGACCGGCTCGCCGATCACCTGCCCTGGGCAGCGCTGGTCGCGCCCGGCATCGTCCTCAACAAAGACGGCAGCTTCCAGCGCACGCTCGCCTTTCGCGGTCCCGACCTCGAGAGCGCGACCGAGGCCGAGCTGGTCGCCGCCTCGGCGCGCGCCAACAACGTGCTTCGCCGCGTCGGCTCGGGCTGGGCGCTGTTCTTCGAGGCGGAGCGGCGCGAGGCGCCCGGCTATCCGGCGAGCCGCTTCCCCGACCCCGTCTCCTGGCTCGTCGACGAGGAGCGCCGCGCCGGCTTCGAGGCCGAGGGCGAGCATTTCGAGAGCCGCTATTATCTGACCTTGCTCTGGCTGCCCGCGCCCGACAGCAGCGACGCCGCCGGTCGGGTGCTGGTCGATCGGCCCGACGATACCGGCGCCCGCGACTGGCGCGGCGAGCTCGCGCGCTTCGTCACCGAGACCGACCGCGTCCTCGACCTCTTCGCCGGCTTCATGCCTGAGGTGCGCGCGCTCGATGACGCCGAGACCCTGACCTATCTCCACGGCACGATCTCGGGCCGGCGGCATCCGGTCGGCGTGCCCCACACGCCGATGTATTTGGACGCGCTGCTCGCGGATACGCCGCTCGCCGGCGGGCTCGAGCCGAGGCTTGGCGACCTGCACCTGCGTACCGTCACCGTGCTCGGCTTTCCGAGCCTGAGCCGGCCGGGCATCCTCGACGCCCTCAATTCCGCGGATTTCGGATACCGCTGGACTACGCGCTTCATCGCGCTCGACAAGACCGACGCGACCAGGGTGCTGACCCGCATCCGTCGCCAGTGGTTCAACAAGCGCAAGTCGATCAGCGCGCTGCTGCGCGAGGTGCTCTACAACCAGCCGGCGCAGCTGCTCGACAGCGACGCCGACAACAAGGTCGTCGATGCCGACCTCGCCTTGCAGGAGCTCGGCGGCGATCATGTCGCCTTCGGCTATCTGACGGCGACCATCACCGTCGCCGACGCGGATCGCGCCCGCGTCGAGGAGAAGGTCCGCGCGGTCGAGCGGATCGTGGGCGGGCTCGGCTTCACCTGCGTTCGCGAGGGCGTAAACGCGGTCGAAGCCTGGCTCTCGTCGCTGCCGGGCCACGCCTATGCCAATGTCCGCCAGCCGCTCGTCCACACCCTGAACCTCGCGCATCTGATGCCGCTCTCGGGCATCTGGGCGGGGCCGGATGCGAACCGGCATCTTGGCGGGCCGCCGCTTCTCTATGCGCAGACCTCGGGCACGACGCCGTTCCGGCTGTCGACCCATGTCGGCGACGTCGGGCATATGTTCGTCGTCGGCCCGACCGGCGCCGGCAAGTCGGTGCTGCTGGCGCTGATCGCGCTGCAGTTCCGGCGATATGCAGTTTCGCAGGTCGTCATCTTCGACATGGGTTTCTCCGCCCGCGTAGCCGTCCTTGCGATGGGCGGCGCCCATTATGCGCTAGGCGCGTCGGGCGACGAGACCGGCCTAGCGTTCCAGCCGCTGCGCCGCATCGACGAGCCCGTGGAGCGCGCCTGGGCGGCCGAATGGCTGAGCGCGCTGCTCGCGCACGAGAGGGTCGCGGTCACGCCGCAGGTCAAGGACGCGGTCTGGTCGGCGCTAGGGAACCTCGCCACCGCGCCCATCGAGCAGCGGACGCTGACCGGGCTCTCCATGCTGCTCCAGTCGGCACCGCTCCGCATGGCGCTCACGCCCTACACCGTCGAGGGTCCCTATGGCCGGCTGCTCGACGCGGCCGACGAGACCCTCGCGTTCGCCGACGTGCAGTGTTTCGAGACCGAGGCACTGATGCAGCAGGCGGGTGTGGTCGCGCCGGTGCTCGACTATCTCTTCCATCGGCTCGAGGCGCGGTTCGACGGCCGGCCGACGCTCCTCATCCTCGACGAGGCCTGGAAGTTCCTCGACCATCCACTGTTCGCCGCGCGTATCCGCGAATGGCTGAAGACCCTGCGCAAAAAGAACGTCGCGGTGCTGTTCGCGAGCCAGAGCCTTGCCGACATCGCCGAGAGCAGCATCGCGCCCGCCATCATCGAGAGCTGCCCCCAGCGCATCCTGCTGCCCAACGACCGCGCGATCGAGCCGCAGAGCCGGCAGGCCTATGAGCGCTTCGGGCTCAACGACCGCCAGATCGAGCTGATCAGCCGGGCGACCCCGAAGCGCCACTACTACCTCCAGTCCGCCCGCGGAAACCGGCTGTTCGAGCTCGGGCTCGGCCCGGTGACGCTCGCCCTGTGCGGCGCGTCCGGCCCCGAATGGGTCAAGCGCGTCGACGCGCTGCTCGCCGAGCACGGCGCCGATGAGTTCGCGGAACACTTCCTCCGCGATGCCGGCCTCGACTGGGCCGCCGCCCTGCTCCCCCGCTTCCAACCTCCCCAACCGCAGACCTCAGAGGAGACAAGATCGTGACCCGTTCTGCCTATTCGTCCTCACGCAAGCACGTCATCGCCACCGCGCTCGGCCTGGCCGCCGCTGTGTCGCTCGGCATGGCGGTCGCCACCGCGCCGGCGTCCGCGCAGATCACCGTCTTCGACCCGAGCAACTACAGCCAGACCATGCTCACCGCCGCCCGGACGCTGCAGCAGATCAACAACCAGGTCCGCTCGCTCCAGAACGAGGCGACGATTCTGCTCAACCAGGCCAGGAATCTGAGCCGCATCGATTTTCCCGAGCTGCAGGCGATCACCCAGCGCCTTCAGCAGATCGACCGGCTGATGGACCAGGCGCAGGGATTGAACTTTCGCGTCGCCGGGCTCGATCAGCAGTTCCGCCAGCTCTTCCCGCTGGACTTCGATCGGGCGCTCTCGACCGACGATCGGGTGATCGCAGCGCGCCAGCGGCTCGACACCGCAATGGCCGCGTATCGCCAGACCATGACAGTCCAGGCGCAGGTCGCCGAGAATGTCAGCGCCGACGCGCAGAGCCTCAACGCGATCGTGGCCAAGAGCCAGGGCGCCGAAGGCGCGCTGCAGGCGGCCCAAGCGACCAACCAGCTGCTCGCGCTCACCGCCAAGCAGCAGTTCCAGATCCAGAACCTGATGGCGGCGCAATACCGTGCCGACGCCACGGAAGCCGCGCGCCGCGCCCAGGCCGAGGCCGAAGGGCGCGCCGCCACCAGGAAGTTCCTCGGAACCGGCTCCGCCTACACGCCCCAATAGTCGGACGCCGGCCGAGCGGCGGCGGTTCGCCTCCCGCCGCCGTCGCCGCGGGGCGTGGCCAAGCTCCCCCGCCACGTCCCGCGGCACCCCACCACCAGAGGAAAGCGCAAGTGCAGGACCTCAACGTCATCGACCGCTTCATGGCCGTCTTCATCCGCTACATCGACAGCGGGTTCGGGCTGCTTGGTCCCGACGTAGCCTTCCTCACCACCGTGCTGATCGGCATCGACATCACGCTGGCCGGCCTGTTCTGGGCGATGGGCGGCGAGCAGGACGTGATCGGCCGCTTCCTCAAGAAGATCCTCTACATCGGCGCGTTCGCGCTGATCCTGAACAGCTTCTCGACGCTCGCCGACATCATCTTCCGATCGTTCGCCCAGGCCGGGCTCACCGCCGGCGGCGGCACGCTGTCCGCCGACGATCTGCTCAAGCCCGGCCGCCTCGCGGGCACCGGCTTCTCCGCGGCATGGCCGCTGCTCGATCAGGCATCGAGCATGATGGGCTTCATCAGCTTCTTCGAGAACTTCCTGACGATCGCCGTGCTGCTGTTCGCCTGGGCGATCGTCATTCTCGCCTTCTTCATCCTCGCGGTGCAGATGTTCGTGACCATCATCGAGTTCAAGCTGACCTCGCTGGCCGGCTTCATCCTCGTGCCGTTCGCGCTGTGGAACCGAACCAGCTTCCTCGCCGAACGCGTCCTCGGCAACGTCGTCAGCTCGGGCATCAAAGTCATGGTGCTCGCCGTCATCGTCGGCATCGGGTCCAACTTCTTCGAGGAGTTCACGACTTCGATGCAAGGGCAGGAGCCCGATCTCGGCGCGGCGATGAGCCTGGCGCTCGGCGCCCTTTCGCTGTTCGGCCTCGGCATCTTCGGCCCCGGTATCGCGTCCGGCCTCGTGGCCGGGGCGCCGCAGCTCGGCGCCGGCGCGGCGGTTGGCACGACTCTGGGCGCTGCGGGTGTGGTCGCGCTCGGCGGCGGTGCCGCCGCGGGTGCGGCGCGCTTCGCCGGCGGTGCCGCGCTCGGCGCCGTCCGTACCGGCACCGCGATGGGCTCGGCGGCATCGACTGCCTACACGCTGGGGCAGGAAGCCTCCGGCTCCTCGAGCGTCGGCGCAGGCCTCAAGGGTGTCGGGCAAGCTGCGGTCGGTGCCGTCCGGCAACGCGCAAGTGCCGCCTTCGGACTCAAGGCTGCAGCCGAATCCGGACGCACCGCCGCCTGGTCTGCGCTTGCCGGCAGCGGCGACGCACGGTCGAGCTCGGCCCCCAGCGATGAAGCTGCACCGAGCTGGGCACGGGCGCTGCGCCGACAGCAGGACGCGCGCCACCACCGCCACGTCGCCTTCCAGACTCTCAAGGAGGGCGACCGCGGCGGTGCCTCGGCCACCCCCGACATCAAGGAAAAGGAGGACTGAGATGCGCTTCAAGCGAAGCGTCCAACGCTACGGGCGCACGCCCGAACCCGAGACGCCCTATCAGCGCGCCGGACAGCTATGGGACGAGCGCATCGGCTCGGCCCGGGTCCAGGCTCGCAACTGGCGGCTTATGGCGTTCAGCGGCCTGTTCCTCACCACCGCCATGTCGGCCGCGCTCGTCTGGCAGTCCCTGCAGAGCAAGATCGTGCCCTATGTCGTCGCAGTCGACCGGCTCGGCGAGGCCCGCGCCGTCACCGAGGCCGAGCGCGACTACCAACCGACCGATGCGCAGGTCGTTTGGCATCTCGCGCGCTTCATCGAGCAGGTTCGGTCGGTCTCGCTCGATCCGGTGCTGATGCGCCGCGACTGGCTGTCGGCCTATGACTTCGTCACCCGGCGCGGCGCCCAGTTCCTCGGCGACTATGCGCGCGCCGCAGATCCCTTTGGCGCCGTCGGCGAGAAGACGGTCTCGGTCCAGGTAACGAGCGTCGTCCGCGCATCTGACAAGAGCTTCCAAGTGAAATGGACCGAGACCGCGTTCGAGCGCGGTGTCCGCACCGGCACGTCCAACTGGACCGGTATCCTGACGGTGGTGCGCAGAGTCCCTACCTCGGCGGAGGCGCTGCGGCGCAATCCGCTCGGCATCTACGTCGACGCGATCGACTGGAGCCGCGAGCTCGATCCGACGCCCGTGCCCACGCCTGCGCCAGCTCCACCGCCGAACGTGCCGCTCGGATCCCCGCTCGACCCGAACCTCGCGCTCGAGCCGCCATCCCCCACCGCCACGGAGAACCGGCAATGAACCGTCAGCTAGCCCTCGCGGCGCTCGCCGCCGCCGCCACCGTTTCGATCGCTACATCCGCCGCATTGGCCCAAACGTCGGACGGCCCGCAACGAAGCGTCGCAGCCGTCCGCGCCGCAAATGCCGAGGCCACCCTGGAGCCGCGACGTCCCGATTTCGTGAACGCCGCGGCGGTCTATCCCTTCTCCGAAGGGACGATCTACCGCGCCTATACGACCCCCGAGCGCGTGACCGACATCGCGCTGCAGCCGGGCGAGAATTTGGTCGCAGTCGCGAGCGGGGACACCGTGCGCTGGGTGATCGGCGACACGACGAGCGGCGCGGGTGCCGAGAAGCGCGTCCATGTGCTGGTGAAGCCGTTCTCCGCCGGGCTTGCCACCAATCTCGTGATCACCACCGATCGGCGGACCTATCACGTTGCGCTCACCAGCACCGCCGGGCCGGCGATGGCGGCATTGTCGTGGAGCTACCCGCAGGATGAGCTGCTGGCCGTTCGGCGCGCGCAGGAAGCCGCAGCGGCCGCCGCGCCGGTCGCCGCCGGGCTGGAGATCGAGCGGCTCAATTTCGGCTACGAGATCTCGGGAGACCGGCCGGCCTGGCGCCCGCTCAGGGCTTTCGATGACGGACGGCAGACCTTCATCGAATTCCCGCCGTCCCTCGCCGTGGGAGAGGCGCCGCCGCTGTTCCTGGTCGACGACAAGGGCGAAGCCCAGCTCGTCAACTACCGGCTGCGCGGCCGCTACTATGTGGTCGACCGGCTGTTCGGCTCCGCGGAGCTCCGCCTCGGCACGAAGCGCCAGCAGGTCGTGCGCATCAGCCGGACAGGCAGGAGGTCATGATGATCGACACTGCCGCCCCCGCTCCCCAGACGGCCGCGCCGGCCAAGATCGACCCGGAAACGCTCGTCCTTCGGGCGCGGCCCGCACCCGCGATCCGCTTCAAGCGCGGCATCATCGTTGCCCTGACCGCGGTCGCCATCATCTTGCTCGTCGCGACGGCCTGGTTCGCGCTCAAGCCGCGAAGCCTGCAGCTGGTCGGCGAGCAGAGCGACCTTGCCGAGCCGGCAAAGGCGCCCAGCGATACCCTCAACGCGCTGCCCGCCAGCTACGGCGATGCGCCGCGGCTCGGCCCGCCGCTACCCGGCGATCTCGGCCGTCCCATCCTCAAGCACCAGCAGGCGACCGCTGTGGAAGGGGCGCCGCCTCCGACAGCGGCCGAGCAAGCCGCGCAGGCCGCGCGCGACCAGGCGGCCGCCGAACGTAAGGCGGCGCGTGAATCGGGCGTGATGGTGCAGACGGGCAGCCGGCCGACCGGAACGGAGGCCACCGCGCCCGCCGCTGCGGCTGCCGCGAACCCCGCCGACACCGGCGGGCTGGCTTTGGACCCGGACCGCGATCCCAACTCGCAGCAGCGCAAGGCGGACTTCGTGTCTACGCAGGACCGGGGCGGCGACGTCAATCCGCATCCGATCCGGCCGGCAGCCTCGCCGTACATGCTCTCAGCCGGCAGCGTCATCGCCGCCAGCCTGATCACTGGTCTCCGGTCCGATCTTCCCGGCCTCGTCACCGCGCAGGTGACCGAACGTGTGTTCGATAGCGCAACGGGAAGCATCCTGCTCATCCCGCAGGGTGCCCGACTTATCGGCACCTACGATTCCGTGGTGGCGTTCGGCCAACGACGGGCACTCGTGGTCTGGCAACGGATCATCTTTCCGAACGGCAACTCGCTGCGGATCGAGAACGTGCCGGCGACCGATCCGGCGGGCTATGCGGGCCTCGAAGACAAGGTCGATTTCCATACCTGGATGCTTCTCAAGGGCGTAGCGATCTCGACGCTGCTCGGGGTCGGCTCGAACCTCACCTTCACGGGCGAAAGCGACCTCGTGCAGGCGATCCGGGAGTCGACCCAGCAGAACGTCGCCCGCGCCGGCGACCAGATCACGTCACGCAACCTTCAGGTCCAGCCGACGATCACCATCCGTCCCGGCGCCCCGGTTCGGCTCGTCGTGCATCGCGATCTCGTACTCGCTCCACCATCCGAATAGGTGATCCTATGCCAGACCTAAAGCTTCCCAAATTGCCGGACCGCACGCCGATCAAGCTCACGATCAGCATCACGCCTGACCTCCAAGCCGCACTGAACGACTATGCGAAGGCCTATGCGGATACCTACGGTCGCGAAGAGCCAGTGACGGAACTCATTCCGGCAATGCTCACGAGCTTCGTTGAAAACGATCGCGCGTTCATACGCTCGCGAGCGAAGCCATGAGCAGAGTGCGGACCAGCGAGGACTGCCATGGTGCGGCAGCGCTGTCCCTGCTCGAGGATCTGCCGACCGAGCCGATCTGCGTCCGCGTGGTAACCGCGGTAAAGCTGACCGGCATTCCGCGGTCCACGCTCTATGAGCTGATTGGCTCCGGCGAACTTGAAACCGCAAAGATCGGCCGATCCACCTTCATCCTTTACGCCAGCCTCAAGCGGCTGTTCGAGAAGCACTGACGTCTGCTAGTCGATCTGCGTTCGTGGAGCGACGGCGTTGGCTGACCTATTGCCTGGCATCGACATCGCTGTCCGGATCGAGCCTCGAGAGTTCCTCGAGCGCATGGCTGTCATTGCTGAGGAGTCTGGCTGGTTCACGGTTGAGCGGCACTATGATTCCGGGCTGCTGAAAAGCGTGCTCGATATTGTGAACTTCCGATACGTCGGGAACAGCCCGCACACCGGCGTGGGGGGACAGTTGATTGCGCGGGACGATATTCCCGGTCGCATATTGTTGGAAATGCGAGCGGAGCGCTGGGATCCTGATCCACCTACCCGTGCGATCTATTGCGGTGTCGCAACCGAGCTTATGCTGCCGCTACTCAAAACCTACAATCGCACCTATTCTACACGACATCGTTTTAGGGTTCAGAAGGCCATCCTCAAGGGAACCAGACTCTCGCCTCTGACCAAGACTCTGTTCGAACGGTTCGCTATCCTGGCCAACACGTCTTCTCTCCATCCCCTCGACTGGGACCGTTTTTATGCGTTCGTGCGCGAAAGCCGGCAGGAACTCCCAGGATACGAGCTTCGAGCCATGCTGATCGATCGCGGTTTTTCGAGCGAGAAGGCTCAGCATCTGTCCGAAATTTACGCCCACCTCTGGAACTTCAAGCGTCGCAAGTGGTGAGCGAAGGCATGAATTCAGCAGGTGAGATGGTCTATGGCGCGAACCTATTCCCGGCAGGAATTTCTATGACTTGGTGTGGTCGAAGCCCGTCACGCATCTCGCCAAGGAGTTTGGCCTTTCCGACGTCGCAATCCACAAGATCTGCCGGAAGCATGAAGTACCAACCCCGCCGCTGGGCTGGTGGGCAAAGAAGGCTGCTGGAAAGCCCGTGGCTCAGGCGCCATTGCTGCCGGCAACGAAAGGGATATCCGACCGGATCACCATAGCAGCGCCAGAGTTGCGCGGCGAAACCGCCGCCGTCGCGGCGGTGCGGGAGGAGGCAAGAATTAGAGCGAGCGACGATCTACCTGACGAGAATGTCGGACCGGACCCCATCGTCGAACGAACTCTTGAAGTCTTACGACGCGCTACGCCTGCTCCGAATGGGCTTGCGACTTCGAGCGGACCAGACGTGATCCACTGCGAGGTGGCGCCTGCATCGATCGAACGTCTTGGGATGATCCTGGGCAAGATCGTTGCAGCAGCCAGCAGGCAAGGCTTCATCCTTCAGGAAGGAGCGCGGAGAGCGCAATTTGCCGGCGATGGCGAGGTGATCGGCGTCTCGGTCACCGAGACATTCAGGCGGGTCAAGCACGAGCTCACGCCTGCGGAACAGGCCGAAGAGGCCGCGTGGCGAAAAAAGCGCGACCGCCGTCGCCGGGGAAATCCATGGGACTGGGAATTTGAGCCGCGTCCGATGTTTCCGGAATGGGACTATATCTGCACCGGGCAGCTCGGCTTCGAAATGGAAGGCGTCTACATCGCTAGCGGTGGCGGTCCCCGCAAGACCTTCCGCGATGCCAAGATCCAGCGTCTCGAGAATCTAACCAGCGACATCGCAGTCGCATTGGCGGTCCTTGCTACGGTGAAGCGGGAAGCGCGCGAGCGCCGCGAGGAAGAGGAGCGCAAGCGTCAAGAGGAGCGACTGGAGCGCGAGCGGCCTTTGCGGCTCAAGCATATCGCAGAGCGCCGCAGAGAAGCGCTCGATGCGGTATTGAACGATCTTGCGAATATCGAGCGACTGAAACGATTGATGGACGGGCTGGCTGTACTGGCAGGGGCCGAGCGATCGCCGCGCGTATCGGAGTTCTTGGAGTGGTCTCAGAAGGAACTGGCGGCTCGCGAGGCCGCTTTTTCGCGCGAGGGCCTAGAGTACAGGTTTGCCAATGACCGGATCTTCGGAGACGACGATGACCATTCGTTCAAGTCGCCGTTCTGGTATTGAGCCCCACCTTTCCGGCTGAGTTCAAAGGGGGTCGGCCCAGGCGGCGATGCACTCAACCGAATCGCTCGCCAGCATGCGCGATTTCCGACGACAGGGACTCGAACCGCCTCAACAAAATGATCGATGGTATCGGTTATGGTAGCGGCCTGTTGCATCGCAGAAAATCAATGCGATTTCAGCTCGATAAGCTGCGTTTTCGAGTCCTCTTCTGGCACCATTTTCCCCATCCACGGACGTCCATCAGCGTCGCGTAAGTGACTGGGGAAGAAGCCTTTTTTCAAATATCTTCCGACGAGATTTGGGCGGGTTCGCCGACATACCACCAGTTTTGGTGGTCTTTTTCGGTCGTGGATTCGCCCGTTTTCGGACGGAGACACCACCGTGGCTCTTACCGCACTCGCGATCGGGAGTGCACAGCCCCGGGCGAAGCCTACAAGCTCAGCGACGAGCGATCCCTCTTCCTCCTGGTGATGCCGAACGGCGCCAAGTACTGGCGTTTCCGCTGTCGCTTCCTCGACAAGCAGAAGACGCTCGCGATCGGCGTATGGCCCGAGGTCGGCCTTGCCGATGCCCGCGTCAAACGCGACTCCGCGCGCCAGATGGTCGCAGACGGCATCGACCCGATGGTCGAGAAGAAGCGCCGGAAAGCTTCGTGCGCATCTCGATGCCAACAACACGTTCCGTGCGGTCGCCGAGGAACGCGCCGAGGTCACGCTCAGCAAAGTCCGCTGGTTGCTCGAGAAGGTCTATCCATTCCTCGGCGACCTACCGATCCATGGGATCGAAGTTCAGGAAGTGCTGGCCGTGCTAGGAAAGATCGAGGCGACGAGACGCGATGAGGGCCAGCGGGATGCCGACCAACGCGATGTGCGGAAAGAGCGATATGGCAATCTTGATCGCATCGGTCTGCGGGTAGATCGTTGGCCAGCGTAACGGCAGCACGACGAAGTACATGAATGCGTACAGGGCCAAGCCATATCCGGCGCCAGCCACCCACGGCGACACGGCACCCAGTTTCGTATGGGTGGCGAGCAGGAAATAAGCCGCGACCATCACGGTCATGATCGCGAAATGCACCGCCAGGCCGAGAATCGCGCCGCCCGTGCCCCAGCCATTGGCTGCCTCCCCGAACGGTCCGGAAGCCACGCCGCGCAAGACCATGGCGGCGGTTCCGCCCTTCAGCATCACCGTCAAGATCGCATAAGCGATGTCCAGCGTCCCGCAAACGAACACCGCGACCGACACTTGTTTGAATGGCACCGATATCCTCCCGCCTAAAGTCGCGCGACAGTGCCGGGCAGTTCGAAATTGGACATCGGCCTGCGGGCGAACGTCGAGTTCCTGCGGGGCAACGTCCGTGACTTCAGGCGCACGCGCTGGCATAGCGGCCGGACTGGGGTCTCAAAACGTGCCGGACCGCGCTTCGCCTGTAATTCTCGACGAACTGCCCGCCGCAGCGGCCTCTCCGCCTATTCGCGGCTTGGTGACGATGAGCGCCGTGTTCTGGATCTCCAGCTTCGCCGCGCTGGCGCTGGGCGACGTGTCGCGGGCGCCGGATCGCGTGCTGGCGATCGTTGGGATGCGTACCGCGCTGACCGCGCTCGGCATGGGGTTCTGTCTTCTGATCCACCTGCTGTTGCGGCGCCTGCACCACCGCTCCTTTCGCTATCGCGTCATAGCGCTGGTGCTGGTTGCGCCGCTCTGCGCCGAGCTGTTCGCTTGGGCCAATTATTTCGGGATGAAGGTCGCGTTCGGCGTGCCCGTGCACGTCCCGGCGGTGGACCTGTCTAGCGTGATCAGTGCAGTGATGCAGTTCACCTGGCTTTTCCTGGCTTGGGCCGGCTTTTATTTCGCGCTCTATTATTCGGCCGAGGCAGAAGCGAAGGAGCGCCGCGCCGGCGAGCTGCGTGCGCTTGCGCAACAGGCACAGCTTCAGGCGCTGGCCTACCAGATCAATCCGCATTTCCTGTTCAACAGCTTGAACGCGGTCTCCGCCCTGATGCTCGATGGCCGGATCGCCGACGCGGAGCAGATCGTGACGCGGCTCGGGCGCTTTCTGCGGCATACGCTGGCGCTCGATCCCGCATCCGCCATCACATTGGGTCAGGAAGTCGCAATTCAGCGCGAGTATCTCGCGATCGAGCAGCAGCGCTTTCCCGATCTGGCCGCCGAGTTCCACATCCCGGACGCGCTCGCCAACGCACGGTTGCCGGCGCTTTCGCTGCAGCCCCTTGTCGAGAATGCGGTCAAACACGGCGTCGCGCGATCGGCGCCGCCAACCTGGATCCGGATCGCCGCGAGCGTCGGCGGCGAGCAGCTGGAGGTCGCGGTCGAGAATGGCGGTGGTGCACAGGCGCAGGGGATGGCGGAGCCGGAAGGGGGCGGAGTCGGGCTCGCGAACGTCCGCGAACGGCTGGCGCGGCATTTCGGTGAGCGCGGCCGGCTCGCCGTCGGGTCGCTCGAGGACGGCTCGTTCCGTGCGGTGATCTCGCTGCCGTTGAGCATCCCTTCATGAGCCCGCTCACGGTCATGACTATCGACGACGAGCCTCTGGCACTGCGCCGGCTCGAGCTTGCCATCGCCGAGGTGCCCGGTTTCGTCCATGTGGCGGAGGCTGACGGATGCGGGGCCGGCCTGTCGCGTTTCGAGGAATGCCGCCCCGACATCGTCATCGTCGACATCAAGATGCGCGACGGCACCGGCTTCGACTTTGTCGACCGGCTGAAGGCGGTGCGCTCGCCGGCGATCATCTTCGCCACGGCGTTCGATCATTTCGCGGCGCGCGCGTTCGAAACGCCGGCGGTGGACTATGTCCTGAAGCCGATCGAGATTCCGCGACTGCGCGCCGCGCTGCACCGTGCGCGGGCGCGTTTGGCCGACGGCGCGGCAGCAACGACCATTGCCGAGCTACGTGCCGTGGTGGCGAATCTGCGCCGCGCGGCGCCCGGATCGGTCGCAGCGCCGGGCGAACGGGAAGTGTGGGTCCGCAGCAACCGGGGCATGATGACGCGGGTTGCGATATCCGACATCCGTTTCGTCACCAGCGAGGACGATTATGTCCGGCTGCACCTTGCCGACCGGTCCTTCCTGGTCCGGATGTCGATCCGCGCCTTCGCCGAGCAGGTTTCGGCCGAGGAATTCATCCGGATCCATCGGCGTGCGCTGGTGCGGCGTTCGGAGATTGTCGACGTGGCGCGAGCCGGATCGCGCATCAAGGCCGTGCTGGCGGATGGCCGCACCGTCGAGGCGGGCCGGATCTACGCTCGCAGCCTGCTCGATATGACCCGCCGCGCCCGGCTCGATTGAGTCCGACGCTCGCCGTACCGATCACGACGTTCGCCGCATAACCGCGACGTTCGCCCAGCAGGCTGGCCGTCTCGCCCGCAAGGGCGTTGTTCGACATCGCCACCGGTCGTCTTGATCGATCCCCAATGCCCCGAGACCGGATTTACCGGCGGGCGGAAAAGGGAGGGTTGAATGACCAGGATCGATTTTCGTCTCGGCTTGGGCGGCGCCGCATTGCTCGCGCTCACCGCGGCATTGGCGCAGCCGGCAGTTGCGCAGGACACGTCACCCGAACCCGCCGATGAAGCGCTCCCCGGCGACGATGTTCAGCCGGCCGGCGGCAGCGAGGAGATCGTCGTCACCGGATCGCGCATCGCGCGGCCCAATCTCGAAAACAGCACGCCGACCCTGGTCGTCGATTCCGCGCTGCTCAACCGCCAGGGGTTCGAGAACGTCGCCGATATCGCGACCTCGCTGCCGCAATTCGCGCCGGCGTTTGGCGGGGGACGCACCACGTCGTCCTTCTCCGGGGCGACCGCTTCGGGCCTCAACACCACGAACCTCAGGAACCTCGCACCGATCCGCAGCGTGGTGTTGATCAACGGCCGCCGCGTACCCGGGGGCACGCCGCTCAGCACGGCGGTCGATTTCAATACTCTGCCGACCGCAAACATCGACCGGATCGAGATCATCACGGGCGGCGCCTCCGCCGTCTACGGCGCCGATGCGGTCGCCGGGGTGGTCAATATCATCACCAAGCGTGATTTTCGCGGTTTCCAGGCGGGGGCCAGCTACGGCATCGCCGAGCGTGGCAACAACGAGAACCCCAACGGCTATGTGATGTTCGGTACGGGCCTCGGCGAGGACGGGCATGCGCTGTTCACGCTGCAATATACTTATGAGGGTCTCGTATCCTGCGCCGACTCCTATATCTGCAACACCGATATCCGTTACAACGACCCTGCGGAGGGCCCGGTGCGCGCGCCGGACGGCGGACTGACCGGTGTGCCACCCTATTCGGGTGTCGTGCCGGGCGGACGCTTCTTCATCGGTTCGGGAAGCCTGACCCGCAATCTTTCGACCGGGCAACTGCAAACCTTCAACCTCGCCCGGGACGGCTTCAACCGCAATCCGGAACGCACCCTCGCGATCCCGACTCGCCGGATCATGTTCGCGGCCGAAGCGGATTATCGCGTATCGGATTCGATCACTGCCTTCGCCGAATTCAACTATGGCCGTTCATCGACCGACGGGCCGATCGAGGCAGCGCCATTCCAGGGCACCACCAACGTGTTCGGCGGCCAACCCGGCGTGCCCGGACGGCCAGTGACGATCCCGGTCGACAACCCGTTCTTCCTGGCCGCGACGACGCCCGCCCAGCGCGCCGCGTTGACTCCTGCGCAAATCGCAAACGGCATCGACTGGTCGCAGCGCTTCTCCGAGTTCGGAAAGCGCGGCGCCACCAACGAACGCAATACCATTCGTGCTGCCGCCGGCCTCAGGGGCGACTTCTCGCTCGGTACGTCCGAATGGCGATGGGAAATGTCCTATGTCTATGGCCGGACGGAGTTGAACAGCTCCACCGACGGGCTGGTGGGTACCGACCGGCTTTACTATGGCCTGCGCGTCGAGGCCGATCCGGCCAACCCCGGCCGATACCGGTGCAGCGACGCCGGTGCGCGCGCCTCCGGCTGCGTCCCGGTCAACCCGTTCGCGCCCTATACCCAGGATCAGATCGACTATCTGGTGGTGAAGGCCGGGCAGAGCGGCATCAGCACCTTGCATGATTTCAACGCCTTCGTGTCCGGCTCGCCCTTTTCGCTACCAGCCGGCCCGGTCAGCGTGGCGCTCGGCGTCGAATACCGCACCTTCTCGGGGTTCCAGGATACGGACGAATCGATCCAGCGTGGTCTCACGACGGGCAACCAGATCGGCGACAACGAGTTTGTCGAGATTCGCACCAAGGAAGCCTTTGGCGAGTTGATCGTGCCGCTTCTGCGCGACAAGTCGTTCACCAAGAATCTGGAGTTCGAAGGCGGCTACCGCATCTCCGATCCCAATCGCGGCGACAGCTATCAGACCTGGAAGGTGGGCGGGACCTGGGAGCCTGTCGAAGGCGTCCGCTTCCGTGGCGTGCGTGCGCGCGCCGTTCGCGCGCCGACCCCGGGCGAACTGACCGGCCTCGGCCAGACCTTCGGCTCGGTCGACGATCCGTGCCGCGCGGTGAACCGCAATGCCAATCCGACGCGAGCGGCCAATTGCACGGCCGATGGCGTCCCGGCGGACTATGCCCCGCCGCTGTCGGTTCAGCAGAATGTCGCCGGGACGATCGGCGGCAATCCGGACTTGCGGCCGGAACGCGCCGACACCTGGACATATGGCGTGGTTTTCGCGCCGCGTTTCCTGCCCGGCTTTACCCTGACGGTGGACCGGTTCGACGTGAAGATCGACGGATTCATCAATACCGTCGGGCGCCAGGCCAAGGTCAACCTCTGCTACGACACGGCCGACCGGCAATTCTGCGACGACATCACGCGCGGGCCGCGCTCGGAGATTCCCGGCAACTACGCGCTGACGGCGATCGACGATCAATTGCTCAACGTCAGCGAGTTCCGGGTCAAGGGCATCGATATCGAGGCGCGGTATTCATTCGATCCCGGCCTGGCGCTGTTCGATGGCTCCAATCGGCTGACGCTGCAGCTGCTCTCGACGATCTATGACCAGGCGGAGCAGACTCAGCCCGACGGGAGCATCACCAAGCTCGACGGTTATGCAGGGGGCGACACCTCGAACCAGGGCTTCCTGCGCTGGCAGGCGACCGGCAACGTGATGTACAATTCGGGTCCGTTCGACTTCACCTACAGCATCCGGTACATCCCGAAGACCGAGGCGAGCCCGTTTCTGACGGGTTTCCCGAAGATACCCGCCGCTGACTACCACAACATCCGCATGAACTTCGCGGTCGCCAAGCAGATGCAATTCTATGTCGGTGTGAACAACTTGTTCGACCGCAAACCCCCGATCGTTCCGGACAATAGCTCAGGATCGCAGGCGCAGAAC
This sequence comes from Sphingomonas sp., assembly GCF_039595165.1. GTDB lineage: Bacteria > Pseudomonadota > Alphaproteobacteria > Sphingomonadales > Sphingomonadaceae > Sphingomonas. Next base: position 59,917 of record NZ_JBCNMA010000002.1, on the reverse strand, counting down.
ACGATTTCCGGATTCTATGATGTGTTTGGCCGGTCCTACTTTGCCGGCGCGCGACTGACCTTCTGATTCGACGCGACGGCCGGCACAAAAAATGCCGGCCTCACCGCGCGGCGGCTGCTCCGGGGGGCGGCTAAGCACCTCAACTTCAGTCGTTCATTCTGCCGCAAGATAATCCCGGAAGCTGCCGCTCATTCAGACATGGGCTTGGGGATGCTGATGACGGTTATCGGGGTCGACCAAATACAGCATCTTCTCCATCCGGTAGTTGTGGATTGGCACCCCCCGGACCTCGAAGTCGCGGCGATGATCCACCTGGAATCCTTGACGCAAAAAGAAGCGCTTCGCCGGCTCGCTCGCCTCGACAAACAACCTCGCGAGCCCCTGTCTGTGCGCAGTTGCTTCGATTGCCTCATACAGTAGGATCGACACGCCCGTGCCGGCTTGGTCCGGCCGACAGAACAGATGATCGATATGTCCATCTGCTTCCAGATCGCCAAAGGCGAGCGGCTCGTCCAGCGCGTCGGTCGCGACAAGCATGATCCGGCCATCGCCGGCCCAACCGATGATCAGATCAGGGCTCGGCTCATAGGGAGCCCAAGCCCGCACCTGCTCGGGCGAGTAATGCTGGGCGGCTATCTCATGGATCGCCGCGTAGAAGAGTTGGGCGAGAGCGCGCGCATCTGAGTGGCGGAATGGGCGAACTGGCATTGGCGCGCGCGATAGATGTTTATGGCTACAACTCCAACACGCTCGGAGCAGTCAATTGCGCGCAGAACAATCGACGCGTCGCGCGAAGCGACCAACATGTTTAAGACGGCACCATGACCTTTCCCTCGCCTGACTCATTCAACGAGGGTCCGCTGACCGCGGCGTCGCTTCGCCATGGACTCCGGCGATGGCGGGCGCTTCACCGGGTAAAGCAGGCGCATTTCGCCGAGCTGCTGGGGGTCGCGCAATCCACCGTCTCACGGTGGGAAAGCGGCATCCTCAGCTTCGAGCGCCATGAGGCCAGAAGGGTCGAAGCGGTCATTGCCGCGCGGCTGACATCGAGCGCGGACACCGCGTTGCGCCAGTTGATCGAGGAGAGCGCGCGCACGATCCATCTGGTGTGCGATGTCAGCCACCGCCTTCTCGCGTGTTCAGCGTCGCGCGCGTCGAGCTTCGGCATCCCGCCTGGTGAGCTCCTCGGCCGCTCCCTTTGGCGCTACTCTAGCGCGGAACTCGTGGCGCAGGAGATGCGGCTGGAGTCCCTCGGATGGCATGATCTTGCCGTGCCGGCTCCGGTCGAGTTCGAGGCCGGCGACAATGGATCGAAGCTTGTTCCGATCCGTCCTGGGCCATGCCGCTGGATGCGGATGACCCTTTCCGACGGCACCTGGGTGCGTCTGGTCGAAACGCTTGGATCAGCCTAGCTGCTCGATCAGCGCCGGCAGGTCGCCGAGACAGGCGATTCGGCGATAACGCGGGTGGCCCTCCGGTTCGGGCGCCCGCTCATGGCTCCACACGATGTCGTGCGGGACGTACGCCGCCCAGGCACCCGCCTCGAGCGCCGGCCGGATATCGGAGCGTAGCGAGTCGCCAGCCATGATGGCTTGCGCCGGGTCGACGCCATGGTCGGCAATCAGCCGGCGAAACGTATCCGCGCTCTTGTCGCTGACGATCTCGACTCGCGAGAAATAGTCGCCGAGGCCGGAGGCAGCGAGCTTCATCTCCTGATGAAGCAATTCGCCCTTGGTCACCAGGACGAGTTCACCGAGCTGCGACAGGGCGTCGATGGTCTCGCCGACGCCGTCGAGCAGTTCGACCGGATGCGCGAGCAAGTCGCGGCCGGCCTCAAGGATTTCGCGTACCGTCGAGATGGGCAGCACATCGCCACCCAGTTCGATCGCGGTCTCGATCATCGACAAGGTGAAGCTCTTGGCACCATAGCCATAGTGACGAAGGTTGCGCGCCTCGACCTGCGACAGCGTGGCGCGAGTGATGCCGGCTTCGGCGAGCGGCGCGAGCATCTCCGCAAGGGCGCGCTCCGCAGCGTCGAAATGGCGCATATTGTGCCAGAGCGTGTCGTCGGCATCGAGCAGGATGAGCTTGATCAGCATGGGCCGGATTTACGCCGCTGGAAATCCTCCCGCCACGCATAACTTATGCGTGGCAAGCCGCTGGCCGTCTTCACTAAACGCGCGTCATGGAAGCACGCGCCCCCTCCAGACTGCCATTCCTGATCATCGCCTGTGCGACCGCGATCGGCATTGCGGGCACGGATCTCGTCCTGCCGGCAGTCCCCTCCCTCCCCAGGGCGCTCGACGGCACGGCCGAACATGCGCAATTCGTGCTCTCCGCCTTCACCGGGGGCGCCGCCATCGGCTTGCTCCTCTTCGGCGAACTCGGCGCGCGGATCGACCAGCGGCGACTGCTGCTTGGCTCCCTAACCGTGTATGGCCTCGCATCCCTCACCTGCGCGTTCAGCAACTCGCTTTCCACATTGATCATCCTGCGCTTCATGCAGGGTGCCGCGGGCGCCGCCGCCGCCGTGTTCGCGCCGGGAATGCTGCGGAGCATCTATGGCGAGGCGCGCGCGGTGCGCGCGCTCGGGGCGCTTGGCAGCATTGAAGCGCTTGCGCCCGCCCTGGCGCCGATCGCTGGCGCTGGTCTCCTCATTATCTGGGACTGGCGCGCCTCATTTCATCTGCTCGCGGGGCTGGCGCTGGGGCTGGCGGTGCTGATCGGTTGGCGAATGGACCTCCTGCCCGCTCGGTCGACACCGCAATCGAGCGGGAGCTACCTGCTTCTGCTCTACAACCGCGCTTTCCTCGGCCATTCGCTCGGTTATGCCTTCACGCTGGGCGGACTGCTCGTCTTCGTTTTTGGCGCACCGAGCGTCTTCGTGAACATTCTCGGCCTCGGGCTCGGGACGTTTGTCGCGATGCAATGCTGCGGCATCCTCTGCTTTGCGGTCGCGGCAAATCTGGCCGGACGACTGTGCGAACAATTGGGAGCCATGAAATTGATCTGGCTCGGATCGGCCATGGCCTGTGCGGGGGCGATTGCCCTTCTGGGCTATGGTCTCGCCGGCGGGACTCAGTCTGCAGTGATCGTCAGCCTTTTCACCGTGCTGAATACGGGGCTCGGGTTGCGCGGCGCCCCGGGATTCCACGCAGCGCTGCAGGCGAGCGGTGGTGACGACACACGCAGTTCTGCGCTGATCGTTCTCGCCATCCTCGCGACCGCGTCGCTCGGCACCGCGCTCGTGGCGCCGTTCATTTCATTGGGCCTCTCGGCGATCGCGGGCGGGGCGGTACTCTGTACCCTGCTCGGGCTGTTCGCGCTTTCCGTTGTTCCAGGCTCGGTAAGAGAAACGAGCTCCGGGACACGCCCGTGATGAATCCTGACCAGCTAGCTCGCCACAGCGGGTTGAGCATGACGTGAGCATTCTTGACGCCGAGCGCGTCGCTTTGGTCGATCCGAGGTCGCGTCGGCGGGTCGAGCAGCAAATCTATGGCATTGAGCCATATTTGCTATGACGGTGACGCGAGCCTGATCGAACGCGACGGCGGAGATATTGAAAGTCCGCTAAGGCGTGGCGAGCTGCGGTTCGAGTCGACCCTGCCACCTCCGCAATGCGCTCCGTTTCCGGGTCGTTCCGCCAACAGCAGGCGACGCTGATAGCGGTTGCTCGGTCCCGAATGCATGGATGAAGTTTCCGCGATACTGGGCGCCCGAGCACGGTGCACAGAATAAGGAATCTTAATCACTTATGCCCAGGCTGCCTAGTTAGGGCCGGCTGGAAGGGCCGGTTTGGTCGGCCGTCGAGAGGGACGATGCTACACCTCCAGAATATCATTCTCGAGATGATCGCAAAGGGCGAGACACTCGCGAGTACGATGGAGCGCCTGTGCTTAGAGGTGGAGAAGGTCGCGCCTGACGTGATTTGCTCGGTCCTGGCGGTTGATCCCACGGGGATAATTCGACCGCTTGCAGCGCCGAGCCTGCCCGCTGAATATTCTGCGGCGCTCGAGGGGCTTGCGATTGGGCCGGTGGCCGGATCCTGTGGTACGGCAGCCTATCTTCGCACCGATGTAGCGGTAACCGACATCGAGACCGATCGCCGTTGGGCGCTCTATAAGCATCTCGCTCTACCTCTTGGCCTGCGAGCATGTTGGTCAAGCCCAATTCCCGACGCCGACGGCGTGTCGGTGGGTATATTTGCATTCTATTATCGCGACCGGAGAGAACCGACCGAGGCCGAGAGAGAGATAGTTCGGCATTGTGTCTATCTCTGCGCGATCGCACTTGAGCGCCATCAGCGCGTCCTAGAGCACGAACGGCGCGCGTTCACAGATGCGCTTACTCATCTGCCTAACAGAGCCGCCTTCAATGCTGCGCTTGGTGAGCTGAATTGCGATACGCCTGGTGCCTGGGCCTTGCTGATGCTGGATCTCGATAATTTGAAGATCGTGAACGACACCTTTGGGCATCAGGCGGGCGATCATCTTCTGCAGACAGTGGGCCAGCGCCTCGCTGCCCAAGTCGCGCCCAATTCCACGTTCCGCATCGGTGGCGACGAGTTCGCAATAATCATTCGGCAGACCGAAGCTTTGCTCGATCTCGATCGCACAGCTGGAGAAATTTTGTGCGCGCTTGATGAGGTTGCCGATTGTGCGGGCCATATCGTTGTTCCGCGCGCGACAATTGGCGGTGCAATTCTCTCGGCGGGAGATCGAATTCCCGACCGCGTTCGCCAACACGCCGATTTCGCGCTGTACCACGCCAAGGAGACGGGCCGCGGGGGCTTCGTGCGGTACTGGCCGGGGCTGGGGACCAACATCATGCGCCGTAGAGGCGATATCCGCGAAGTGGATGCGGCACTACGCGAAGGCCGGATCGACGCATTCTACCAACCCATCGTCGAATTAGGTTCGCGCGAGATCGCCGGGCTCGAGGCGCTTTGTCGGATGCGATTGGGCGACAAGATCGTCTGCGCAGCCGACTTCCACGAGGCGACCAAGGACGTTCATGTCGCGACCGCCTTGACGAAGCGGATGGCGGAGCTCGTCGCATCGGATGTGCGTACCTGGCTCGAGATGGGCATTCCGTTCAAACACGTTAGCATCAACGTTTCGTCCGCCGATATGCGAACTGGCAATCTGGGCCAGTTGCTGGAAGCCGCGTTCAGGAAGGAGAACGTGTCCCTGAAGCACGTCGTCCTCGAAGTCACCGAAGCCGTTTACATGGGCGACGGAGATCGGCTCATCCACAAGGCGATAAAAGCCTTGCGTACCAAAGGTATTCAGGTTGCGCTCGATGATTTCGGAACCGGCTTCGCGTCCCTGACGCATCTGTTGACGGTGCCGATCGACATCATAAAGATCGACAAGAGCTTCGTGGACCGGCTTCTAACAGATGGCGCAAGCCTGGCGATTGTCGAGGCGCTCATCCAGATCGCGGGGAAACTCAGCATCCAGTTAATTGCCGAAGGCGTCGAGAACGAGGAGCAGGCCCATCGGCTTCAATCCGCGGGGTGTCTGCTGGGTCAGGGCTACCTGTTCTCCAAGGCAGTTGACCGCTTCGACGCCACCGCATTGCTGACCGGCAACGCGGGCGGGCCGGTAGGACATCGAGCTTCAGGAAGTGGTTAGACTATGCGGTGCGCTCCGACCGGATGAGGAAATGCGAATTTCACCCTGTGGCACGGAATGAAACTCGACGCTTTCACGTCTTCCAACCGGGCAGCTAAGCGCCCTCATTTCGGCCGTTCAGCCAGTTCGCGGCCCGCCCCGAAAGACGCCATTGCATACATTGGCGATTCTATCGTTGATTGGCTCTCGACAGCTTTGAGGCGAGAAGGACTATTGTGGAGTCCTTGCGCTCTCCAACTGACACGCGCGATCAAAGCAGTCGCGCCGTCGGTACGGTTCACTTAAGATCACGAATGCCGAGCGATCCTGATTGATGGCGATTTTGAGATGACCGATCCTGAGGAAGCGATTGGCGGCGAAAGCCGCGAAGGCGGGGCCTGGGACAGCTTGAGCTCGCCCATTCGCAGCCGGCCAGCGCCGAGGACGAAGCGGCACGGATCGTCGGCGGGTTGGCCGCGTCGCTGCCAACGCTTCGCGAAGCGCTCGACAGCGATGTCGAAGCGGCCCTCACCGGCGATCCGGCGGCGCGCAGTGCCGAGGTGCTGCTGAGCTATCCCGGCGTCCTGGCGGTCATCCATCACCGTCTCGCTCATCGCCTGCGCGTGCCAGGCGCATCATTGGTGCCGATAGCCAGCATTCATTGCCCAACAGCTTTTCTAAGCTGAAAGCACATGCAGATAATGGGAATTTATTCCTCTGAATTTGAAGGGGTTTTCAGTGCGCAATCTGTCTCTCAACATTGCCCTTGTCGCCACGGCGTCGATCCTTGCGCTTACACCGGCGGTGGCTGCCGCGCAGGAAACGCAAGGTCAGAACGTCGCGGGAGATACGGCGGAGGACGGCGAGATCGTCGTGACGGGTACTCGCGTCGCGGGGCGATCGAGGCTCGAGACCGCAGCGCCGGTCGACGTGCTTTCCGCGACCAGCCTGCGCCAGCAAGGCACCACCGAGCTCGCTCAGGCGCTCTCGAACGTTGCGCCCTCGGTCAGCTTCGCGCGCCCTTCGGCGACCGATGCCACCGACGCGATCCGTCCGGCGACGCTGCGCGGCCTCTCGCCCGACCAGACGCTGGTCCTGATCAACGGCGTGCGCACCAACGCCTCGGCGTCGCTCAACGTCAACGGCACCATCGGCCGCGGCTCGGCAGCGGTCGACCTCAACACCGTGCCCACCACTGCGCTCGACCGGGTCGAGGTGCTGCGCGACGGTGCGTCGGCGCAGTATGGATCGGACGCGATCGCCGGCGTCATCAACCTGCGCCTGCGCGAAGCGCGTTCCGGTGGCGGCGCGAGCGTCACCTATGGCTTCTACAACACGGAGTTCGAGACCGCGCGCGCTCGTCGCAACGTCACCGGCGAATCCACCGTCACCGTGGCAGGCTGGCAAGGCATCGGCCTCGGCAGCGAAGGGTTCCTGACGCTGTCGGGCGACTATGTGCGCCGCAATCCGACCAACCGTTCGGATGCCCCGGCCGCCAATGCGCCCACCGGCGCCAGCGGCGTCGCCCTGCGCGGCCGGTTCGGCGACCCCGAGGTCGATCAGTATACGCTGTTCGCCAATGCCGGCACCGGGTTTGGCGACGGCTGGAATCTCTACGGCTGGGCCGGCTATCAGCAGCGCGACACGTCGAGCGCGGCGTTCCCGCGCCCGAACAATGCAGGGGTCGTCCAATATCTCGCCGCGGTCGGCTATCCCGACGGCTTCATCCCGCTGATCGAGACCAAGTCGACCAACTTCACCTCCGCGCTGGGCGTGAAGGGAGAGGTCGCGGGCTGGTCGGTCGATCTCTCGGCCGGCTACGGCCGCAACAAGGTGGCGTTCCGCACCGAGAATTCGGCGAACTTCGCCTGGGGCGCCGCCTCGCCGCACAGCTTCTACGACGGCGCGGTGATCTACGACCAGTGGACCGCCGGCCTAGACGTGTCGCGCCAGTTCGACGTGCTCGGCTCGCTCAACGTCGCTTGGGGCCTGGAGGGCCGGCGCGAAGGCTATAAGATTACGCCGGGCGAGCTCGCCTCCTATGCCGCCCCCGCAACCGGCGCCGTTCCTGGCGCGCCGACGATCGCGCAGGGCTTTGCCGGCTTCTCCCCGCTGAACGAGATCGAGCGCAGCCGCCGGTCGGGCAGCATCTATCTCGACCTCGAGGCGCAGCTCTCCGACAGCTTCCTGATCGCGGTCGCGGGGCGCGGCGAGAGCTATTCGGACTTCGGCGAGATCGCGACCGGCAAGGTCTCGGCGCGCTACGACATCACGCCCGGCATCGCGTTGCGCGGCACGGTCTCGACCGGCTTCCGCGCGCCGTCGCTCCAGCAGCAATATTTCACCTCGATCTCGTCGGTCATCTCCGGCGGCAATGTGATCGAGACCGGCACCTTCCCGTCGAACGATCCGCGTGTCGCTTCGCTCGGCGCGCGCGCGTTGAAGCCCGAACGTTCGACCAACTTCTCGGCGGGCACGGTGCTGCGCTTCGGCGGGTTCGACCTGACCGTCGACGGCTATTACATCAAGCTGCGCGACCAGATCGCGCTGTCCGAGAACATTCCGGTCACGACGCTGCCCAACATCAGCGCGGCGCGCTTCTTCATCAACGGCCTGCGTTCGACCACGAAAGGCATCGACGTGGTTGCCCGCTACCGGTTGCCGACGCAGGGCGCGGGGATTTTCGACCTGACGCTGGCCGGCAACTTCAACGACGTCGAACTGACGTCGCGCCCCGGCACCGCGCTGTTCGGTCGCAACCGCGTGCTGACGCTGGAGGAAGGCACGCCGCGCGAGAAGATCGCGGGCACGATCGACTGGACCGACGGCCCGCTCGGCGCGACGCTGCGCGCCACCTATTATGGCGACGTCAACCAGCCCGCGACGACCGCCGCGGGCGACATCCACACCGGCAAGCATACGATCACCGATCTCGAGCTGCGCTATCGCGCGCAGAAGGGGCCGGAGATCGCGCTGGGCGTCAACAACCTGTTCGACGTCTATCCCGATCGCGTCGCGGCGTCGCTCAACGGGCCGAGCGGCGTGCTGGGTTTCCCCTATTACTCGCCATTCGGGTTCAACGGCCGCTACCTCTATGCGCGCCTTGGCCTGAACTGGTGAGCGACGTGCCGGCCTGAATCCGAAGGAGCCTGCGACCCGTTCAGCCCAAGGAGACGACGCATGTCACTCAAGCTCTTCGATACCGTCCCGGACTTCACGCAGGAATCGACCGAGGGGCCGCTCAACTTCTATCGCTGGCGGGCAATGACTGGGTGCTGCTCTTCTCGCATCCCAAGGATTTCACGCCGGTCTGCACGACGGAGCTGGGCGCGGCGGCGAAGCTCAAGCCCGAGTTCGACAAGCGCGGGGTCAAGCTGATCGGCCTGTCGGTCGACTCGGTCGACCGGCACCTCGAATGGGCCGGCGATATCGAGCGGACGCAGGGCGCCGCGCTCAACTTCCCGCTGCTCGCGGACGTCGACCGGCGCATCGCCAACCTGCTCGGCCTGATCCATCCAAACGCGTCGGATACCAACACGGTGCGCAGCGTGATCGTGATCGATCCCGCGCGGCAGGTCCGGCTCACGCTGACCTATCCCGCCTCGACCGGCCGCAACTTCGCCGAGATCCTGCGCAGCATCGACAGCCTGCAGCTGACCGACCGCCACCGGGTGGCGACGCCGGCGGACTGGAAGCAGGGCGACAACGTCATCATCCTGCCCTCGGTCGATCCGGCGGAGGCGAGATCGCTGTTCCCGCATGGCTGGGACGAGCAGACGCCCTATCTGCGCAAGGTGCGCCAGCCCGGGATCGGCGCCTGATCCGTCAGTCCCGCCCGGCGAGCTGGGCCTCCAGCCGCGCTTCGTCCGCGCCGTGGAGCCGCACCGCACCGGGCTGGACGACGATGCTGCCCGCCGGCACGTCCTCGAGCAGCCAGACATTGCCGCCGATCGTGCTGCCGCGGCCGATCGTCACGCGGCCGAGGATCGTCGCGCCGGCATAGATGATCACGTCGTCCTCGACGATCGGGTGACGGGCGTAAAGTTCGCGCGGTCCGGCGGGCGCGAGGCCGAGCGGACTGCGCGCGCCCAGCGTCACATGCTGGTAGAGGCGCACGTTGCGGCCGATGATCGCGGTCTCCCCGATCACGACGCCGGTGCCGTGATCGATGAAGAAGCCCGGGCCGATCGTCGCGCCGGGATGGATGTCGATTCCGGTTCGCGCATTGGCGAGTTCGGAGACGAGGCGCGCGACTACCGGCACCCCGAGCGCATGCAATTGGTGGGCGATGCGGTGGTGCAGGATCGCGGTGGCGCCGGGATAGCTGATCAGGATCTCGTCGACCGTGCGCGCCGCCGGATCGCCGACGAACGCCGCCTCGATATCCTGGTCGAGCTGTGCGCGTACATCGGCCAGCGCCGTCGCGAACAGGCGCACGATCCGGTCGGGCTGGTCCGCATCGAACGGCTCGCTCGCGAAACCCTGCCAATAGCGGAACTCGCGCGCGATCTGCTCGCGCAAGGTCGCGAAGGCGCGGGCCAGCGCCTCGGCGACGAAACCGTCCTCACCCGCCGGCAGGCCGTCGTAGCGGCCGAGCCGGACCGGGTAGAGCGCCGCGGAAAGGTCCGCGACCGCGGCGGCAAGCGCATCGGGCGCAGGAAAGCGGGAGACATCATGCTCCCGGCGCTCGTTGCGCCAGGCGAGGCGGGCGGCACGCAATGCGGTAACGGTATCTTCGATCTCGAATGCGTAGGTCATCAGGCTCTTTTCGATGGGGCAGACGGCGACGACCTCGCTCAGGCTCTGGCGAGCCAGCCGCGGCATGCAGCCGACGCCACTTTGTCGGCCTGCTTGGCGCAGACCTTGTCGGTCTGGCTGCGCAATTGAGCGAGGACCAGCGCGCCGTCATGCTTTGCGCTCCATTGCGCGAGCGACTTGCCGAGCCCTTCCAGCCGCTGGCGCGTGCGCTGGCGATAGCCGGCCGGCTGTTCCGCGAGCTCGCCGACGACTTGCCCGGCGGCCTTCTCGATCGCCGCCTTGTTGCCCGGATCAAGGCGGATCAGGCCCTCGACATAGGTCACGCCCCATTGCACGCGGCTCGCCGGCCCTTCCGAGGTTTCGTAGCCGCGGCGCAGCCACGCCACGGCGCCGGCCGTGTCCCCGCGCTGCTCAGCAAGCCTGGCGAGCGACGGCATGTAGTAATAAGGGCTGGCCGACTTGGCCAACTCGGCCTTCAGCAGCTTCTCGGCGCCGGCCCTGTCGCCGATGTCGGACAGCAGATGCGCGGCCGAACTGATGAGCGACTGGCGCGCGTAGCGGTCCGTGGTCTCGCGATCGGCGCGCGCGACCTGCGCCTTGACCTTGTCGACGAGCGCCTGGGGCAGCGGAGCCTTGTCGCCGGCGCGCGCGCGGAACAGGTCGAGCTCGGCACCCGCCAGCGAAAGGCGATCACCGGCATCCAGCTTGGCTTCCGCCTCAAAGCCCTTGAGCACGGCGGCATATTTGCCGGCGAGCTGGTCTCGCTCCGCGCCCGGAGCGCTCGCCGCCGCGAGGATGGCGCCGCTGCGGTCAATCAGCGTGTCGCGATTGCTCCGCAGTTCGGCGGGGTCGGCGAGCACCGCTTCCACCGCGCGGCGCGCCTCGATGCGCCGGGCTGCGTCGAGCGGCGGCGAATCCGGCTTTCTCGATGCAAGCGACTGTAGCACGAAGCGGCGTTGCAGCGGTGCTGCCGGTGCTGCCGCGGCGAGCTTCGCGAGCACCCCGGTCGTGTCACCGCCCTGCACGAGCCGGCCATTGTCGAGCGACCAGCCATAACCTGCCAGCAGCGTCCAGTCGTCGGCCGAGAGCTGCTTGGGCCGGGCGAGGGCATCCTTGAAGATCGCTTCCACGTCGCGCCCGCCGCGCTTGACCGCATCCAGCACCGCCTCGACCTGTGCGGTGTCGCCGCTGCTGAACAGGCGCGTGATCTCGCGCCGGTCGGGGCGAAGCACGATCAGTGTCGGATAGCCCTGGATGTTGAACCGCTCGCCCCAGGCCTGCGCGCCCTTGGAATCGCCGTCGAGATAGACCGGGATGAAGTCGCGCGTGCGCTCGATGAAGTCTGGATTGCGAAACAGGCCCGCCTTCAGCCGGTTGCAGGGCGGGCACCACACCGCGCCCCAATAGAGCAGCACCGGCTTGTCCTGCTCACGCGCCTCGGCAAATGCGTCCTCCACGTCGCCGTGCCGCCAGGCGATCTCGGTCGCCTTGGCCTCGGCGCCGGATTTGACCTCGGCCTGATTCTGTGCGGCGGCTTCCTTGTCGATGCTTCCGCATGCGGAAAGGGCGAGAAGCGCCGCGGCGCTGCCCAATGTGACGCGGGTCAGATGGCGGGGTCGGGACACGATCATGGCTGGTTCTCCGGATAGGCGGGGGGAGCAAGGGCGCGGCGTCACAGGTCGATGCTGAGATCGAGCGAGAAGGTTCGCGGCTGGCCGGGCGAGAGCGAGTAACAGCAGGTCGCGGTCCCGCTGTTCCAGTAGCTGGTGTCGAACAGGTTCTGGACTTGCCAGCGCAGCGTCAGCTCGCGGCCGCCGACGTCGAAGCGATAGTCGCCGCCGACATTCGCGAGCACCACGTCGGGCGTGTAGACCGTCCAGTCCTGCGCCTGGTTGTTGTAGATAGCGGCCTTGCCCTGATAGCGGACCAACCCACGAAAGCCGAAGCCGGGCAGGAATTCCGGGCGGTAATCGACATCGACCACGCCGGTCCAGCGCGCGGTGCCGTGGACCGGCTTGCCGACCAGCCAGGCGTTGGTCGCGCGATGATGCTTGCCGTCGACGAACGCGCCGGACGCGCCGAACGAGAGTTGTTCGAACGGCGTGATGCGCGCCGCAGCCTCGACGCCCTGGAACCGCTCGACGCCGTCCTGCACCAACCGGTTGTCGGCCGTCACCAGATTGGCGCCGCGATCGAGGCGGAACACTGCGATGCTGGCGTCCCAGCTCGCCCGCGACCATTTCGCGCCGATTTCGTACTGCTTGCTCTTCAGCGCAGGCAGGATCTCGCCGAAATTCTCGTAGGCGTTGCCGACGATCGTGCCGGCGCCGAGCGCCTCGATATAGCTGGCGTAATAGGTCGATCCGCTGTCCGGCTTGACCAGCAACGCGAAGGTCGGCGTGGCGCCGTCGCTCCTATAGTCGTTGGTCAGCGCGCGCGAGAGCCAGTTCCACGCCTTCGCCTCATAGGCGGCGTAGCGCAGGCCAGCGAGCAGCGAGACCGTGTCAAACACGGTCACGGTGTCGCTGATGAAGGCGGATTTCTCCTGCTCCCAGCCGGTTCGGCGGGTCTCGATGTTGCGCGACTTGTCGTACTGCCAGCGCGCGGGAACCGGGTTGAACAGGTTCGAGCCGGCCTGGATCGTCGCGAGGTTCTGCGCGCCGACGGTGACGCCGTCGCGCCAGTCGACTCCGGCGGTCACCTGGTGCTTGATGCCGCCGGTCGAGAAGCTGCCGTCGAGATAGGCGAGCGCGAGATTATTCTCGTTGATGTTGAGGCCATCGAACAGGCGCAGGCCATAGTCGCCCGCCCGGTTGATGAGCATGATCCGCTCATAGGGTAGCCGCTGGTTGTTGCTCGACCGGCCATAGCTGACGCGCGCTTGCCAGCCCGGTGCCAGATCCCAGGTCACGCCGGTGCTGACGTTGTACAGCCGCCCATCGGTGTAGGTGTCGTCCGAAGCGAAGCGCGTGCGGCCGCTGACCGGATCGGGCACCTCACGGTCCTGGTAGGTCGGCACGACGGGCGAGGCGTTGCCGCCGACGACGAAGCTTGGCTCGGCGCGGTCGATGCGGTTGTTGTTGTAGAAGCCCTCGGCTTGCCAGACGAGGCCCGGAGCGAGCTCGGCCCTCAGCGCCAGCGCCACGCCGCGGCGCAGCAACTTGCCATGGTTATAGGTCTCGCCGAACTCCTGAACCAGATTGAGCCGCGCGCCGAACTCGCCGAAGGTCTCGCTGACGTCGACGTGCTGGCGGAACAGCGAAGCGGACTGATAGCCCAGCGTGACGCGCAGCAAGTCGTCGGTCGGCTTCTTGGTGATGTAGTTGATGATCCCGCCCGGGACACCGAATCCGTAGATGAATCCGCCAGCGCCTTTGAGCAGCTGCACTTCCTGCAGGAATTCCGGCGGCGTGTCCGCGCCCTGCGTGCTGCCGATCGGAGTGCCGTTGTAGAGGTGGGTGCGCACCGCGGCGCCGCGGACCGTCACCCATTGCGCATGGATGTTGTAGCGACTGCCGCCGTCGCGGGTGACCGCGGCGTCGCCCACAAAATAGTCGGCGATCGAGTGCGCCCGCAATTTCTCGATATCCTCGGCCGTCGCGGTGTTGACCGAGAACGGTGTGTCCAACGCGCTCCGGTTGCCGAGCGCGCCGGAGCTGATTGCGGGCGCCTCAGCCCTGCCGGTCACGACGATATCATCGTCGCCGTCCTCGTCGGATCCCTCGGCTTCCGATCGCGGATCTTCTGTGGGATCGAAGCCATCCGCTGCCATGGCGGGCGAGACGCCCAGCAACGCGACAGCGGGAACGAGGGCGAACGAAGCGATACGATCAAGCACAGGAACCCCTTTTCCGTTGCGGGAAGCTGCCGACGCGCTCGGGAACGCGGCCGGCGATGCCGGTCGCGCGCTCCGCCAGCGCATTCTCTGTGATCCTCTCGCTTCGCCCCCGCTCGCCGGCGGGTGGCTGAATTTGGTGCCGAGCCGATTCGGGGCAGGCGATCTCTGCGCACCTGCCCGATCCATCAGCTCGGCGTTTCGCGATAGGGTCCGCGAACCACGCGGCTTTCGATGCCCTGCGAGTCCTTGAGCAGGTTGTAGATCGGGCAGCTGCCCTCGACGGCCTCGCGCAGCTCGGTGATCCGGGCGGCCGGCTCGGGCGAGGTGATGTCCACGCTGTAGGAGACGTCGCGGAACCGCGCTGGACCGCTCGTCGAGCGCGGCACCAGCGTGGCGCGAGTGCGCAGCTCTACGCCGTCGAGCACGATCTGCTTCTGCGCCGCCTGCACCTCGAAAATGTGCGTGAGGCAGGTACCGAGCACCCCGATGATGTGCTGCTCGACGCTCGGCGCGCGCGGGGATTCGCCGGGGCGCCGCCAGCCATCGTGCAGGATCACATGGCCGCCGGTCCGGGTCAGCCGGATCCCGGTTGCCGGATCGACGCGCGCATGGGCGCGCAGACCGGCAGAGGGCGGCCGGGGAGTTCCGCTCCTGGCGGCATCCGCGGCACGCTGTCGTCTGCGCAGGATCGCGGTGCGCTTCTCGACGAGGAAGTCGCGCAAGCCAGGCGGCAAGTTGGGATCGCGCTTGGCGGGGCTGGCCGTGAGGTTAACGGTGCCATGGGCGAGCGGAACCGGCTCGCGAACGATGCCGAGGACCGATGAAGCCTGATCCACGGCCTTGCGCAGCGCGTCGAGCTGAGCGTCGCTCGCCGGTGAATCGATATAGGCCACATAGGCCAGATTGCGGGGATAGGAGACCTTGTGCGTCTTCGCGACCTCAGGCGTGTCGGGCCGGCTCGTGAAAATCACATCGATCGAGTTCACGGGGATTTTCGCGATCGCGGCTTGGGTGACGAACTCGTCCGCGACCGCGCTGCCCAGCACCGCAGCAAACGTGTCCCATGATCCGGCGCCCAAGTCATAGCCGGCATAGTCGCGTTCGCTGTCGCTCAGATACTGGAAGTCGCCGATACGCAGCCGTCGCACCCCGGCGCGGCTTTCGGCCGTCGTGCGCGTTTCGATCGTCACCGGTTCCTGCGGCTCGCTCGACGCGGTCTTGCGCGCGAACAGGTCGTGGAAATTGCCGTCCGTCCCGTGCTGCGCGCTTAGCGCTGCGGGCGAAGCGGCACCGAGCAGGAACAGGCCGGCAAGGACGGTCGATCGCGCGCCGAGCCTGCGGAAAGAAGCCGGTTTGCGGCGGTGGACAAGATGATCGACCAAGGCTGTTCCTCCGTTTAGACAGGCATTCGCTGCCTTCATGAGCCTGGCGACTCATTTCCCACTTTTTTAGTAGGAAATTAGATTCCGCGGGAACAGGATAGAAAATCTAGTCCTATATGCGTGCTGCGCTTGCGAAGGGGTCGGCCCCTTGGATCGCAGGCGGGAAGGCTGGACAATTTGTCGATGGCCCCGTGGCTCATCAATTCAACCTCCAGACTGCTGCGGTCTAAATATGGTCCTCGCTGGAATATCCGAAGCTTTCGCTGTCGCGCTTGGAAGCTCTGAGGCTGGTGCCGCGACTTGTGTCTGCTACCGTGTCTCTCGGCGAGAAGGCGATGGAAATCGCGCTTCGAAGTCAGCTAGTTGGGCGCCCATTTGGTTTCCTCGTCTGGGCACCATTTTCCCAGTCCATTGACGTCCATCAGCCTTGCGTAAGTGGCTGGGGAAGAAGCCTTTTTCAAATATCTTTCCGACGAGATTTGGGCGGGTCCGCCAGACGCGTATCCGCGGCAAACGCCGCCAGTCAGAATAGTCTCGTAATTGCGTAGAAGGCAGCGCCCACTGCCGCCGAAGCGGGGATGGTAATGACCCATGCCCAGACGACGTTGCGCGCAACGCCCCAGCGTACGGCCGAGGCGCGGCGCGCGGTGCCGGCGCCGACGATGCTGCCTGTAATGGTGTGGGTGGTCGAGACCGGAATACCGAGCAGCGAGGCGGTGAACACCATGATCGAGCCGCCCATCGACGCACTGAACCCCTGATGCTGCGACAGCTTGGTGATGCGGCTGCCCATCGTCTCGATGATCTTCCATCCGCCCGATAGCGTGCCGAGCGCGATCGCGACATAGCAGGCGATCGCGACCCAGTGAGGGACGTGGAACTCGCCCGAGAGATTGCCAGTCGAGTAGAGCAGCACGGTGATGATCCCCATCGTCTTCTGCGCGTCATTGAGGCCGTGGCTGATCGAATAGGCGGCGGACGAGAAGAGATGGAGGACGCGGAAGCTCTTCTCCGCGGTGCGGTTGGTGGCGCGGGCGAACGCCCAGCTCGAGATCAGCATGACGAGCATCGCCAGCAACATGCCGAGCAGAGGCGAGAGAACGATCGCGATGAGCGTCTTGTTGAGGCCGCTCCACTGGATGCCGGTGAAGCCGGCATGCGCGACGCCCGCGCCGACGATGCCGCCGACCAGCGCGTGGCTGGACGAGGAGGGGATGCCCTTGAGCCAGGTGACGACGTTCCAGAACATCGCACCGACCAGCGCGCCGAACACGACGGCGGGGGTGACGAGGTCCTTGTCGATCAACCCCTTGCCGATGGTTTCCGCGACCTTGTGCAGCTCGGGGAAGCCGAGCGTCAGGAAATAGGCGGCGAAGTTGAAGAAGGCCGCGAAGGCGACCGCCTGGACCGGGCCGAGCAGGCGCGTGGCGACCACCGTGGCGATCGAGTTGGCGGCATCGTGCAGGCCATTGAGGAAGTCGAATGCCAGCGCGACGAGGATGAGGCCGATGAGGAGGGGGAAGGCGAGTTCGTGCATCGTGCGGCTTACGCGTGATCGATGACGATGCCATCGATCTCGTTCGCGACGTCCTCGAGCGCGTCGGTGATGCGTTCGAGATGCTTGTAGATCTCGCGCGCGACGATGAACTTCATCGGATCGTCGCCATAGGCCTTGAACGCGCGCTTGATGCCGGCGTCGTGGATGTCGTCGGCATGGCCCTCCATGCGCACGAGGCGCTCGGTCAACTCGTGGAGGCGGACGCCGTTCCTGGCGACGTCGCGCAGCAGCGGCATCGCCTCGGCCGTCAGGCGCGCGGCGTCGACGATGATCGCGGCCATGTCGCGCATCTCGGGCTCGAACTCCTTGACCTCGTAAAGATCGACCGCGGCGGCGCCCGCCTGCATCTCGTCCACGGCGTCGTCCATCGCGCCGATCAGGCTGGTGATCGCGCTGCGGTCGAACGGGGTGAGAAAGGTCTTGCGCACGGTCTGCAGGACCTCGCGGATGATGTTGTCGGCGTCATGCTCGCGCTCCATGATCTCGCGGATATGGTCGGCGGTGGCGCCGCCCTGGAACAGCCGGGCGAGCGCGTCCGCCGCCGCGGTGATCGTCACCGCATGCGCCTCGAACAGCTCGAAGAAATTGCCCGTCTTGGGAAGCAGGCGCTGGAACCAGGCGAACATGTCGGAAACCCTCGATTTTTCGGCGGCGGCGGCGAGCACGCCGGTGCGGCGCGCGGCCGCGTTGAATTCGGATGCGCCGAAGCTGCGGATGAGATCGGCAAGATCGGGCTCGTCGACCGCGTCGGCAGCCTCGGTCAGCGTGAACCAGCGGCGCTCACGCTGGTGCTGCTCCTTCCATGCGGGCAACTCGTGCGTGACGGCGAGCGGAAAGACGTCGACGTCGACCATCAGCGACGCGCCGTTGCCGCGTGTCTTGCGGTAGCGGAACGAGCCGAGCGGAGTGGGACAGGCGGCGCCGTGGACGCCGGCCTCCTCCTCCGCCTCGCGTGCGGCGCAGGCGTGCGGCGCGGAACCGGCGGCGGCGGCGTTGCCCTTGGGAATCACCCAGCGCCCGCTGCCGCGCGAAGTGACCAGCAGAATGCGAACGGGCGCATCAATTGCCGTGCCCTCTGCACGGTAAGGTAAGGCGGCGATTTGGCGAATATCGGGCACTCCGTTTGATGCGCGAATGCCCGATCCGCGCAAATGTTACAATCGTGTGAAATCGGGGCGCGGGGTCTTTGTGGCAAGGCGGGCGCCCTATTCGGCTAGCCAGTGGAAAACGCGGGGCAACCGCTAGCCAGGCGCCCGAACTCGCTTTGCGACGAGTCGCAGGAACTCGGACAAGCTTGATGCGCTGGACCGCCCAGAGCGGAGGTTTCATGGGTTCGATGAAGAGTTACGCGCGGCTCCTCGCCGCGGAGAAGGCTCGCGCACAAATCTGCGCGCCGCCCACTTTGATCGAGGGCGGCGAGGGCTTCGGCAAAGACCGGCTGGCGTCGGCCCGCGCTGTTCGTGCCTCATGTGACCGTTTGCGTTGAGCGTTCGAGACACAGTCGTGAGCAGCCATCCTCGAAGTCGATGCATCCCGGCAACGGTACGCCCATGAGGTCGGACATTTCAGTGCACCCGCCGGCCGGCAATTGCGCTCTCATAGCGGTCGTTCGGCGATGCCGCAGGCGACCTTGAACCTTGCAGTCGGTCCGGAGTCTCCGCGGCGTCACTTGGTTAGCCGCCCGTCGACTGCATTGGTGGCCAGTGCGTGATCACGCGGATGTTGGGAAGCTTTCGTGCTCGCGGCGTGGCCGAGCCGAGGAGGCGGTCGGCAGCGAGTCGAGGGCGTCCGGCATCCGTGTGAAAAAATGTTTCCGGGCTTCGGCCATGCTGGCACTTCGCGAGTACACGTCCTAGTTGACGCCCCAGTCGCATTCTCGATGCGTTGTGGAAGCGCGCGAGGCGCGCTCAGTTCAGTACAGATTGTTGGTATGACCGCTCCCGTTATCCTGCTCGTCGAAGATGATCCCGCCTTGCGCACGTTGACAGCGCGCGCGCTTCAGCAAAACGGCTATCAGGTGCGCCCTGCGGCCTCGGCTCCCGAAATGTGGGTGGCGTTCGAAACGGGGCCGATCGATCTCGTGCTGCTGGACGTCATGCTTCCCGGCACGAACGGCCTGGACCTCTGTCGCGAGCTTCGTCAGCGCAGCGGCGTTCCGATCATCTTCATCAGTGCCAAGGGCAGTGAAACCGATCGCGTAGTCGGTCTCGAGCTCGGTGCCGATGATTATCTCGCCAAGCCGTTCAGCGCTCGCGAACTGATCGCGCGAGTGCGTGCAGTGCTGCGTCGCGGCCAGCTTGACCGCCGGCACGGGGACAATGGACATGGCCTTGCGCGCTTCGCCGGTTGGACGGTCAATTTCCCACGCCGAGAGCTGCTGTCGCCAACCGGCGCCGTGATCGACCTCACCGGGGCCGAGTTCGATCTGCTGTCGAGCTTCCTTGAGAACTCCCAGCGCGTCGTTGCGCGGGAACGGCTGATCGAATTGTCGCGAACGCGGCTGGGCGACGCGTCCGACCGGAGCATCGACGTGCTCGTCAGCCGACTCCGCCGCAAGCTCTCGCACAAGGACTCCAGCGCGCCGATCGTCACCGTGCGAGGCGTCGGCTACATGTTCAGCGCCGAAGTCACACGCCAGTGACCAACAGGACGCGGCTGTCATTTGGGCTGCTGGGCCGTGTCTTTGCGATCCTGCTGATCGCGATCGCCATCGAGTTCGTGGTCAGCACGATACTCTACGAACGCGCGGGGCAGCTCCGCGTACGCGAAGACGAGGCGCATCGCGTCGCCGAAAAGCTCGCCATTGCCAGCCGCCTGATGAACGCACAGCCGCGCATGCAACGCGCCGATCTCGCCGAACGGCTGTCGAGCGAGGCCTTCGTCGTCAAATGGCATCCGACGCGGGTTCCGCCCGTGCTGTTGGCAGCCGAACTTGGCGAGATGCGCGCCCAGATCGTCAGTCTGGAACCCGCACTCGCCCGCAGCAACCTCCATCTGCACCTGAAATCGCCGGGCCGCAGCGGGATCGTCATGGGGCAGCTGGGCCTCAATGATGGCAGCTGGCTCGAATTCAAGGCGACGCAGCTCGTCCATCCTTCCAAGCTGCGCTTCAACCGTTTCCTGCTCGCGCTCATTCCGGCGGTCGCCCTGATCCTGATCGGCGGTCTGCTGTTGCGCCGGGTGCTCGCTCCGATGCGGATGCTCACCGGCGCGGCCGAGCGCATCGGCCGGGGCGAGCGAGTCGTGCTTCCCGAAATCGGGGTATTCGAGATCCGCCGCGTGGTGCGCGCCTTCAACGTGATGCAGGCCCGGATTCACCAGCTCATCATCGATCGAACCGAAGCGCTGGCCTCGGTCGGACACGACCTGCGAACGCCGCTGGCGCGGCTCCAACTTCGCGCTGAAGGAATCGAGGACCCAGCGTTGCGCACTGCGATCGCCAAGGACCTGGACGAAATGGAGGCGATGGTTGCCTCGCTGCTCGCTTTCTATGGCGGCGACAGCGATCCCGAAAAGCCCACGCAGACCGATGTCGCCATCCTCGTCCAGACAATCGTCGACGATGCGACCGACATGGGCCACCCCGCCAACTATAGCGGTCCCGATCACCTGGAGGCGATGCTGCGTCCGGGTGCGCTCAAGCGCGCCGTCGGCAATCTCGTCGAGAACGCGATCAAATATGCCGACGGTGCGCAGGTCAGCCTCGAGACGGCGGGCGACCGGATCGTCGTGCGCGTTGAGGACAATGGCGGCGGCATCCCGGAGGAAGAGCTGCTCCACGTGCTCGAGCCGTTCGTCAGGCTCGATCTGGCACGCAGTCGCGATACGTATGGCTTGGGCCTCGGCATTCCGATCGCTCACCGCTTCGCATTGCGCGAGGGTGGGGTGCTCCGACTAACCAACCGGCCAAGCGGCGGGCTGCGCGCCGAGCTCGATCTGCCGCGCCATGCGCCGCAGCGCTGAGATCGCCTGAATTGCTGCGCCGCCACAGAAACATTTCCTTACGGATTTGAACACTTCGTTACAAAGGCGCTGCAACGCAGCAAAATCCGACGACTAGCTTGAGTGCGCGCCTCCCCCGGCGTCAGTCAAGGAGTCCTCCCGTGAACGATCTCATCGGCCGCGTCTTTTCGTTCGAGAAGCAGGTCTTTCCGAACCAGAGCGCACTTTACGGACAGCTCGCCAGCGACGGGCAAAGCCCCAAGGCATTGATGATCTCGTGCGCCGATTCGCGCATCGTACCTGAGCACATCATGCAGGCCCAGCCCGGCGATCTCTTCGTCTGCCGCAATGCTGGCAATATCGTTCCGCCCTTCGCCACCCAGAATGGCGGCGTGTCATCGACCGTTGAATATGCGATCGCCGTTCTCGGCGTGCGCGACGTCATCGTATGCGGCCACTCGGACTGCGGCGCGATGAAGGCGCTGGCAATGAAGCAGGATCTAACCGGCATTCCGAATGTCGCCGCCTGGCTGCGCCATTCGCACGCCGCGCACAAGGTCGTGACCGACAGCTATCCCGACATGGACGATGGGCAGCGCATCCGCGCCGTCTCGCTCGAGAATGTCGTCGCCCAGCTCGCTCATCTGCGCACGCATCCTTCGGTTGCAGCGGGAATCGCGCGGGGCGAGATCGCGCTGCACGGCTGGTTCGTCGACATCCATGCCGGTTGTGTGCTCGGCCTCGACGGGGAAACCGGCCGCTTCGTGCCACTGCGCGAGGATGCGCCGCTGCCCGTCGCGCTTCCCCATGCCCCGCGCCGCGCGGCTGACTTTACCGCGGAGGTGGCGGCATGAATCTCTCGCTCCCGCTACCGGGGAAGACGCTGTCGCGGGACTTCACCGCGTCCATCGTTGTCTTCCTCGTCGCGATGCCGCTCTGCATGGGCATTGCGATCGCTTCCGGCGTCGCGCCCGAAAAGGGCCTCATAACCGGTATCATCGGCGGCATCGTCGTCGGCGCGCTCGCCGGCTCGCCGCTTCAGGTCAGTGGTCCTGCCGCTGGCCTTGCGGTCATCGTCTTCGAGATCGTGCGCGATCAGGGCCTGTCCGCGCTCGGCCCGATCCTGATCCTGGCCGGTCTCATCCAGGTCGCGGCGGGCGTGTTCAAGCTCGGCGGCTGGTTCCGCGCGATCTCACCCGCCGTGGTCCACGGCATGCTCGCGGGCATCGGCCTGCTCATCGTGGTGGGACAGTTCCATGTCCTGTTCGACGCCAAGCCGCTGCCAGGCGGGATCGACAATCTGCTCGCGATGCCGGGGCGCCTCCTCGGTCTTGCCCCCGGCGGACAAGGCGCGGCGGTCGCCGCCTTCGCCATCGGCATACTGACGATCGCGGCGATGCTTGGCTGGGAGAAGCTGCGCCCGCAGAGCCTGCGGCTGGTGCCCGGCGCGCTGGTCGGCGTCGTCGTCGCGACGCTGGCGGCGTGGGGTCTGAATCTCGACGTCATCCGCGTCGACGTGCCCGAAACGATCACCGGCGCCGTCGCGTTGCCCGACGCCGGAATCCTTGCCCAATTCGCCCAGCCCGCGATCATCCTCACCGCGATCGCGATTGCCTTCATCGCCAGCGCCGAGACGCTGCTGTCGGCCGCCGCGGTCGACCGGATGCACAACGGCGCGCGCACGAACTACAACAAGGAACTGCGAGCGCAGGGCCTGGGCAACCTGCTGTGCGGCGTTGCCGGCGCGCTCCCGATGACCGGGGTGATCGTGCGCAGCTCCGCCAACGTCCAGGCGGGTGCGGTGACGCGCCTCTCGGCGGTGCTGCACGGCGTCTGGATCCTAGGTTTCGTCGCGCTGCTGCCGTGGCTGCTCCGCGAGATCCCGATGGCAGCACTCGCCGGCGTGCTCGTCGTCACGGGCGCCAAGCTGGTCAGCGTGGTGCATGTCCGTCATCTGCTCCACCGCTACGGGCCGCTGCCCGCGCTGATCTGGGCGGGGACGTTCATCATGATCGTCGCGACCGATCTGTTGACCGGCGTGCTCGTCGGACTTGCACTTTCGCTGGTCGAGCTCCTGCCGCACGCGACCAAGCTTCGGCTGGGAATCGACGAGCGCCGCGAGGACGACATGCACGAGATCGTGCTCGACGGCACCGCGACCTTCATCATGCTGCCCAGGCTGACGGCGGCGCTTGAGCGCGTGCCGGGTCCGCACCGCCTGCGCCTCGATGTCGAGCGGCTGCGGCATATCGACCATGTATGCGCTGAAATGCTCGGGGAGTGGATCCAGCGCCGCCGTGAGGCGGGGCATATCGTCGAGCTGAAGGGAGCTGGCAGTCGGCTCAAGGGTCTCGCTGCCGCATGAATCGTACCTTGTCCCTGACGGAACTCGCCCAGGGCCGTGATCCCGCTGCGCCAATCACCGGAGAGTCGATGGCGCTCACAGACGGGGATGACGATCCGCTCGTCATCCCCGTCTCAATCGGAGGGGTCAGCGCGCGCGCCGTGCTCGATTGCGGGGCGACGCGCTCGCTCGTGGACGCACGATTTGCCGCGCTTCAAGGCATCAAGGCGGCGGCCGCGCGCCGCCTCATCGGTTTCACCGGCAACGCCTCGGCGGGCCTTGCTCCGCCGCTCGACATCGTTGCCGGACCGGTGCGGCTACCCAGTATCGAGCCGCTGATCTTCGATCTGGAAGGCATTGCGCGCGCCGCTCGAACGATGTTCCAGGCGGTGCTCGGCCGCGAGCTCTTCCTGCAGGCGGTCGTCACGATCGATCCGGACGCACAGCGGTTGCAGCTCGGCCACGACGCCGACGCCGGGGAAGGGGAGGCGCTCGCCGTCGCCCAGTCGTCCGAACGCCATTTCAGCACCGAAATCGAACTGCGCGATGGCCTGCGGGTCGAGGCGGTGATCGATCTGGGATCGACCGTGCCGATGTATCTCAGCCAACGCTTGGTGCAGCAACATGGTCTGTTCGCCGGTCTCGCCCGCGGATCCACTGCTGCGATCGGCATCGAGGGGATCGCGATAAGCGAGCTCGGCCGCATGCCGCAACTGAAGCTCGGCAATCTTGAACTGACGGACATTCCATTCGCGGTGCCGCCCCAATGGAACTTCGCGGCCCCCGTGGTCCTGGGGCTACCGGTGTTGAGGCGCTTCCATAGTCAGCTGGATTTCGGTCGTGGCCGCATGCGGCTCAGGCGCGCTCGGGCAACCGACCGGCCATTTATGCGCGATCGGTCCGGACTGAGCGTCATCCCATCGGGCAAGGGTTTGCGGGTTGTCCACGTCGCCGCCAGCAGTCCGGCGGCACAAGCCGGCCTGGTTCCGGGGGACCTGATCATCACGATTGACGAGGGCGAAGGCGCTGTCCGGCCCAACAACACCCATCGCGGCATGAGCAACCGCGCGCCGGGAACGCGGCTACTTCTGTTGGTCGAGGGGCGGCGAACGCATGAACTGGTGCTGGCGGACTATTATTGATGCCGGGATAGGATAACCTGCACGTCAGCTGTGGGCGGTAGAATGCCGTTAACGCTGCGAACGGCAGGCATATGAAAGTCAGCCAAGCACTAGTGCGAGGTCTAAATGACTTCGTGGTACATCGTCTAACGTCACTCCAACGTCCGCAATGGGTCGTGAGCCGCCGAGCGTCGGCCATCCTCTGAGCACGTTAATCCGCGGCCAATAACGGCCGTGGGGAGGAAGTGACCGGGGAAGAATCCTTTTTCGAATATCCTTCCGACGAGATTTGGGCCGGTTCGCCGGACGGGGGCCCAGGTTTCGATCATAGGTCCGATCAGTCCGCTGGCGCTAGGATCGCGGGCGTTGGGAGGTAACTCCATTCGGTGACGTCGCTTCCGGCGGGTGTGCGGACCTCAATCCGGTTCAGCCCAGGCCGCAAGCGCAACTTCCAACGCGCGATCCGTCCCTCGACCGGGATCGTCGCCACTGTCGCGCCATCGACCAGCAATGTCGCGGCATCAGCGTTGGTATAGGCCTTCACCTCGACATCGGGGGTGCGGCGGATGTCGTGTCGATGGCCGGCGATGTGGACCATCGGTTTGTCGGACCAGTTCGCCTGATACCAATAGAAGGCATCCTTACGCGTCCGGCGGTCATAGGTGACCAGGCCCTTGTCGTTGATCCCGCGCCGATCGCCCTCATGCCGCCCTGCTGACGCGAAGTCGAACGCAACCCATATGAACGTGGCGAAGAGATAGGGCTTGTCGGCCAGATCGCGCCAATTCCGCTCGTGATACTCGGTCTGATATTGTTCGGGATGCCAGCCCGAGGCGGGCTCCACCTCGCCGGGCGGATCGGCCTGGTGCTGGATACTGGCCCCTGCACCATATTCGCTGACTGCGAAGGCGCGTCCCGGGTGGGCTGCGTGGAAGCCGGCTGCCCACCGCCCCAGCGTCTGGCCGCTCTGGTCCTTGTACCATCCGAAATAGCGATTGAAGCCGATCACGTCGCTGACCATCGCCTTGGGATGGCCGTCGGCCTGGCAGCAATGCGCATAGGCAGTCGGACGGCTGGGATCCGCTTCCTTCGCCACCTTCTGCAGATATGCCAGCAACTGCGCGACGCGGGGATCGTCGGCATAGATCTCGTTTCCGATCCCCCAGATCATCACTGACGGATGGTTGTAGGTCTGGGCGATCAGCTCGCGGAGCTGCTGCGCGGCATTGGCGCGAAACGCCGGGCTATCCTCGATCTCGGCAACCGTGCCAATCTCGGTCCAGACTCCAAGGCCGAGCCGGTCGGCTTCCTCATAAGCCGCTTGCGGATGCTGGAAATGGGCGAGCCGGACGCCGGTCGATCCCAGCTCGCGCAGGATCGCGAAATCCTCGGCGATCTGCTCGCGCGAAACGGCCGTGCCGGTTCCGGGCCGCGCGCTGTGCTGCAGGTTGGCGCCGCGCAATTGATAGGGTCTGCCATTGAGAAGCAGCCCGCGTGCCGGGTCGATGCGGACGGTGCGGATGCCGAGCGGAACCGTCACCTGATCGCCGGCCGCGCCGATCTGGGTGACGACACGGTAGAAATATGGGTCGCGGACGCCGTCCCAGCGTCGCGGCGAGGCGACCTCGCCGTGCAACTCGACGGCGGTTGCCCGGGCCGGCGCAACCGTGACCGCGCGCTGCATTCGTGCGACCTCGCGCCCCTCCGCATCGAGTATGCGGCTGAGGATCGTCGCGCGTTTGCGCGCGCGGCCCTCGTTCGAGACGCGCGCCAGAACCGAAATGCCGGCGCGCTCCGGGGTGAGGCTCGCGACCCGGGCATAGATGCCGGGTCCGCCATGATCCATCATGTCGAAGTGGAGATCGCCGGTCTCGATCAGCGAGACGGGGCGGTAAAGACCGCCGAAGATCGTGAAGTCGCCGCCCAGCGGCGCGACCGTGCGCGTGGCGCTGTTGTCGACGCGCACGGCGAGGATGTTGTGGCCGGGGACCAGCGCGGCGGTGATGTCGAAGCGGAACGCCGAATGGCCGCCTTCGTGCCGGCCGATGTGCTTACCGTTGAGCCACACGTCGGCGACACTCGCCGCGGCATCGAACTGGATGAACAGTCGGCGCCCCGGCGCGCGCGGGGTGACGTTCAGCACGCGCCGGTACCAGGCCGGGCCGCGATAATAGCTCCCGTCGCCGGTTTCCGCGGCGTTGAAGCTGTGCGGAAGGGTGACCCTGGTCCAGTGCTTGTCGTCGAACGCGATCGCGCTCGCCCCGGGATGGTCTCCGCGGGAGAAGTGCCAGCCGGGACCAAGCGTCAATACGGCACGGGGCGAGGCGGGCGATATCGGCTCCGCGCTTGCCCCGTATGCCATCGGCACCAGAAATGCGAACACGGCCGCCCACAGCCATCGTGCCATCGTCACGGGTGTTTCCCCCTCAGGCATCAGCCTCGTCTAATAGTCCGACTCAATTTCCGCGGACAAGATAGACACGCCGATTCAGAAATGATACCGCTACCATAAGGGCGCCAAGTCGCTCGTCACATCATGGGGAGGAACCAGCTTGTTTTGCCGCGAGAGCAGTCCGAGCCGTGCGCCGCGCAAGCTCGCCATACTGGGCATGGCCGTCGCCGCGCTGTTCGCCGCTGCCCATGTCCATGCGGACGAATTGCCCCGGCTGGAGACTCGCAACGGCCGCCATGCGCTGATCGTCGATGGCGCGCCGTTCCTGGTGCTGGGCGCGCAGGTCAACAACAGCAGTGCCTGGCCGGCAATGCTGCCTCAGGTTTGGCCGATGGTAAATCGGCTGCACGCCAATACCGTGCAGGTGCCGATCGCCTGGGAGCAGATCGAGCCCGAGGAGGGGAAGTTCGACTTCTCCTTCCTCGACCAGCTCCTCAAGGAGGCACGCGCCAATGACAAGCGGTTGATCCTCCTCTGGTTCGCGACCTGGAAGAACACCGCGCCCGCCTATGCCCCGGCCTGGGTGAAGCTCGACAACAAGCGCTTCCCGCGGATGCTGAACGCCAAGGGCGAGACGCACTACGCGCTGTCGCCCTTCGCCAAATCGACGCTGGAGGCGGACACCAAAGCGTTTGTGCGGCTGATGGAGCACCTCAAGACCGCCGACCCGCAGAACACGGTGATCACCGTGCAGGTGCAGAACGAGCCAGGCACTTATGGCAGCGCGCGGGACCATTCGTCCGAGGCCAACCGGCTGTTCGCCGGACCGGTGCCGGACACGATCCGCAATCGCTTCGGCAAGGGGCCGGGCGCCTGGACGCAATTGTTCGGCCGCGACGCCGAGCTCTATTTCCATAGCTGGGCGGTGGCGTCGTACATCGACAGGGTCGCGGCGGCAGGCAAGAAGGTGAAGCCGCTGCCGATGTATGCAAACGCGGCGCTGCCCGGCAACCCGTTCGACTGGCAGGATCCGAACAGCTTCGCCTCGGGTGGTCCATCGCCAGCGGTGATCGATATCTATGAGGCGGCAGCGCCGAACCTCGACTGGGTATCACCCGACATCTACAACCCCGACCACAAGGCCTATCTCGGTTTCCTCGACAAATATGCGCGCAGGGACAATCCTCTGTTCGTCGCGGAGACCGGCAATGCGCGCCACTATGCGCGCTATTTCTTCGCGACGATCGGGCGCGGGGCGATCGGCTTCTCGCCCTTCGGCATGGACGCGACGGGCTATGCCAATTTTCCGCTCGGCGCGCCCAAGCTCGACCCTGAGACTGTCGAGCTGTTCGCGCGCAATTACGAGCTGTTCGCGCCGATGCAGCGGGTCTGGGCCAAGGCTGCTGCCGAGGGCAAGGTGTGGGGCGCGGCCGAGCCGACCGATCCGGCCGCCAAGTTCACGCAGGTGCTGAACGTGGGTGGCTATATCGCCACCGTCACGTTCGGCCGGCCGCAATTCGGCTTCGATCTGCCCAAGGGCAATGAATGGCCCTCGGGCGGGGCGGCGATCGCCGAGCTGGGACCCGATGAATATCTCGTCACCGGTTTCAATGCGCGGGTCGAGTTCGCCCGCGTCGCGACCGATAAAAGGCCGCTGCTCTTCGACCGGGTCGAGGAAGGATATTACGACAAGGGCAAATGGGTCTTCATGCGCCGCTGGAACGGCGACCAGATCGATTACGGCCTGAATTTCACCGGTGCGAAGCAAGTATTGCGCGTCAAGCTCGCCACCTATCGCTGAATCAAAAGAGAGTATCGGAGAGATGAGGAAATTCGCCGTTCTGCTGGGCGCCAGCATGATAGCGTTGTCGACAACCGCCGCGGCCCAGACCGCCGGGGGCTGGCGCAAGACGGGCACGGGTTTGGTCGTGACGCCCGCGGGAGGAAGCGAGAAGCGGGTCGAGCTCCAGGTCTATGGCGACGGGCTGATCCGCGTGACCGAGAGTGACAAGGCCGATCCCAAGGTTCCGGACAGCCTTCAGGTGATCGCGCCGCCCGCGAAGCACGGCTTCACCGTCAGCGAGGGCAGCGGCACGGTGACGCTGGCGACCCCGAGCCTGTCGGCGACGGTGCGGCTCGCGGACGGCAATGTCGCGTTCCGCGATGCCGCGGGCAATGCGATCCTCAACGAAGCGGCGAGCGCCAGCTTCCGGTCCGCGCATGCCGAGGGGCAGAATTACGTCGCGGTGACTCAGCAGTTCAACCGCGGCACCGACGAGGGCTTTTACGGCCTCGGCCAGCACCAGAACGGGCAGTTCAACTATAACGGCGAGGACGTCGAACTCGCCCAGTACAATTTCGTCGCGGCGGTGCCGTTCGTCGTCTCGACGCGCAATTATGGCGTGCTGTGGGACAATAACGGGATCAGCCGCTTCGGGAATCCCAAGCCCTATGCGCTCGCCGGCGCGCCAGGCGACAGCCTGCGCGTCGAGGGCAAGGACGGCCGCCCGGGCTGGGACGCGCGCTATTATCTGGGCACCCGGTTGGCGGTTTCGCAGAGCGAGCAGACGATCAACTACCAGCATATCCGCGACCTCAAGAACTGGCCGGCGGACGCCAAGGCCAAGACCGTCGCGGCGACTGGCGGGCAGAACACCGCGGGCAACGCGGTCGAGACCCAGCGCGTCGAATGGACGGCGAACGTGACGGCGGACAAGGGCGGGCCGCACCGTTTCCGCCTCTATGGATCGAGCTATTTCAAGCTCTATGTCGACGGCAAGCTGGTAATGGATCGCTGGCGCCAGAACTGGCACCCCTGGTACCATAATTTCGACGTGCCGATGACCGCGGGCAAGCCGGTCGCGATCCGCATCGAATGGGAGCCGAACGCCGGCTATATGTCGCTCCACCACAGCGATCCGCTGCCCGAGGCGGAGCGGCACTCGCTCACCCTGACCTCCGACCTCGCCCATGCGATCGATTACTATGTCGTCGCGGGCAAGGACATGGACGGGGTGATCTCGGGCTATCGCAAGCTCACCGGCAAGGCGTCGATGCTGCCCAAATGGGCCTATGGTTTCTGGCAGAGCCGCCAGCGTTACGATACGCAGAAGGAGATCCTGGACGTCGTGAGGACCTATCGCGACCTCAAGATCCCGCTCGACAACATCGTGCTCGACTGGCGCTACTGGCGCGACGACGACTGGGGCAGCCATCGGCTCGAGCCCAAGCGCTTCCCCGATCCAAAGGGGATGATCGACGCGCTGCATAAGCAGCACGCCAATTTCATGATCTCGGTCTGGCCCAAATTCTACCCCGCCACCGACACCTATAAGGAACTGGCGGCGGCGGGCGGCGTCTATACGCGCAACATGACGATGGGGAACAAGGACTGGGTCGGCCCGGGCTATCTCAACACCGACTACGATCCCTACAATCCCAAGGCGCGCGCGATCTATTGGCGGCAAATCCGCGACCGGCTCGCAGTGCTCGGGGTCGACGGCTGGTGGCTCGATGCCAACGAGCCCGACATGCACTCCAATCTCTCGCCCGAGGAGCGCGCCTGGATCATGGGGCCGACCGCGCGCGGACCGGGCGGCGAATTCTACAACAGCTTCTCGCTGCCCCATAACGAGAATGTCTATAAGGGCCAGCGGGCGATGCGGCCCGATGTACGGC
The DNA here is from genome assembly GCF_039595165.1 of Sphingomonas sp. Taxonomy (GTDB): domain Bacteria; phylum Pseudomonadota; class Alphaproteobacteria; order Sphingomonadales; family Sphingomonadaceae; genus Sphingomonas. Next base: position 29,289 of record NZ_JBCNMA010000002.1, on the reverse strand, counting down.
CCTACATCCTCTCGCGTTCGGCCTTTGGCGGCATCCAGCGCACCGGCGCGACGATCTGGTCGGGTGATATTGCCGGCCGCTGGGACGATCTGCGCGAGCAGATCCCGGCGGGGATCAACTTCTCGATGACCGGCATTCCCAACTGGTCGCACGACATCGGCGGCTTCGCCCTCGAGGACCGGTTCACCAACCAGGATCCGGCGCATGTCGCTGAGTGGCGCGAGCTCTACCTCCGCTGGTTCCAGTTCGGCGCCTTCTCGCCGATCTTCCGCAGCCATGGCGAATTTCCGTATCGCGAGACCTACAACATCGCGCCTGCGGGCTCGCCGGTGCGCAACGCGCTGATCCGCTATACCGAGCTGCGCTACCGTCTGATGCCTTACATCTACACGCTTGCCGCCGACACCAACCAGAAGGACGGCAGCATGATGCGCGGGCTGGTGATGGATTTCCCGGCCGACCCGAAGGTGCGCGACATCGGCGATCAGTATCTGTTCGGCCCTTCGCTGCTGGTGACGCCGGTAACTGAATTCAAGGCGCGCAGCCGCGACGTCTATCTCCCCGCCGGAACCGACTGGTTCGACCTCCACACCGGCAAGCGTGAGCGCGGTGGGCGAATGGTGAAGGCGGATGCGCCGACTGCGATCATCCCGGTCTATGTCCGTGCGGGCAGCATCATCCCCACCGGGCCGGTGATGCAGTACACCGACGAGAAGCCCGACGCGCCGCTCACCATCCTGGTTTATCCAGGCGCGGACGGCAGCTTCTCGCTCTATGAGGACGATGGCCGCAGCCACCAGTTCGAGAAGGGCGCCTTCAGCCGCATTCCCTTCGCCTATGACGACGCCACCGGCACGCTGGCCATCGGCGTGCGCGAAGGCAGCTACAAGGGCATGGTCGCCAACCGTCAGATCGTCGTGCGCTGGATGAAGGACGGCAGCGGCATCGACGGCACGGACGGCCGGTCGGCGCCGATCGCCTATTCGGGCCGGGCGGTGACGGTGAAGCGGCCATGATGTGCGGCCGGTGGCCGATGGCGTTGGAATGAGTGCAATCCTCCCCCGCGAGGGGAGGATCGTTCGAGGCGCTCCTAGATGATTCCGCTGCCCTCGATCCGCAGCATAGGCACGAACGCGTCGGGGCCGGGCGGGGGCAGGGTGATGCGGAGGCCGCCCTGCGTCTGTTGCAGGTCGAGCGGCCCGCCGCCGAGCAGCGTGACGCGCTGGACCTGCGCGCCGGCCAGCGATGCCATTGTCACCGGCTCCTGCGGCCAGTCCATCAACGCCGCATAGAGCTTGCCGCGGTTGGTGGTGAAGCGGACGTCGCGGGCGGAGAAGGCGGTTTGGTTCTCGTTGTGCATACCATCCCCCGTGCGAGCCGGGCCCTCGCCGTAGCGGCGCCATGGGCGGCTGCCGTGAATCGCTTCGGCATTCACCGCCATCCAGCGCGCCATGCCGTCGAGCAACTTCTCTTCCTCGTCATCGATGCTGCCGTCGCCGCGCTGCGGGATGGAGAGGAGCAAATTGCCGTTCTTCGACACGACATCGAGCAGCCGCTGGATCACTTGCTTCGCGGTCTTGTAGCCCTTCCGCTCATAGAGCGGCCGGTCATAATGCCATTGGCCGATGCAGGTGCAGGTCTGCCACGGCTCGGCGCGGATACCCTCGGCGAAGCCGCGCTCGACATCGTCGGTGATCGCGCGGCGCTGCTCGGCGGAGAGTTTCTTGCCGGTCAGCACGACGTCGACCGCGCCGCTCGCGGCGACCGACTGGTTGTAGTAATGCGCGGCCGCTTCAAGGCCGTAACGCTCGAGCGGCAAGCCGTAATTGTCCATATAGACGAGGTCGGGCCGGTATTTCTCGACCAGCTCCTTTTGCCGCGCCAGCCAGTTGGGCGCGAAGCCGGGATTGCTCGCCGGCACCGTCTCCAGCCACTGGCCGTCATGGGCGTCGTGCCAGGCGTTCATCGCGGCGATGCCGGCGATGCCGTCGGGCGCGACCATCGAGGGGCCGGTGTAGAGCAGGCGCGGGTCGAGCCCCTGCCACCATTTGCCCTTGCCGTCGGCCTTGCGCAGCCGGAAGGCGTCGTAGCGGACGCCGCGCATCGGTCCCTCGGCGTCATAGCCATAGGCGGTCTGCCACCAATGCCAGGCATGCGCGCCGTGATTGGAGACGCCGAACCGCAGCCCCGCAGCGCGTGCCGCACGCGCCCATGTTCCCACGATATCGCGCTTCGGCCCGACCCGCATGGTATTCCAGGCGTGGTGGGTACTGGCGAACATGTCGAGATTGTCGTGGTGGTTCGCCATCGACACGATGTAGCGTGCGCCCGCCGCCTTGTATTTGGCCACCAGCGCCTCGGGCCGCCACTTGTCGGCGCGCCAGCGCGGGATGAACTCCATGAAGCCGAACTTCGACGGATGGCCATAGCTGCGCAGGTGATGCTCGTAGGTGGGATGGCCCTGGACGTACATCAGCCGGCCGTACCAGTCGCCGAACTCGGGCACGCATTGCGGTCCCCAATGCGACCACATGCCGAGCTTGGCATCGCGAAACCAGTCCGGGCTGCGAAAATGATCAGCGAGCGAGGCCCAGTCGGGACGCACCGGATCCGTGCCGCTTCGCGCATGGGACGCTCCCCCCGTCAGCGCGGCCGCGCCGCCGGCGAGCACGCCGCGTCTCGTGATCATGTTATCCTCTCCATCACCACTTGCGTGATCCGATCCATGTGATAGCGCTATCATAAATTCAAATCGAGGGGATTGTGATGGCGAGGCGAGTTGGTGGGACGGCGCTTGCGCTGGTGTTGGCATGGGCAGCTCCGGCTGGAGCGCAAACGCTCAAACTCGCGCCGGTCTTTTCCGATCACATGGTGGTGCAGCGCGATCGTTCTATTCCGGTCGACGGCATTGCCGCGCCGGGAGCGGAGGTCATTGCGCAGCTCGGCGATTCCCCCGCGGTTACCGGCCGCGCCGACGACGCGGGCCGCTGGCGGATCGAGCTGCCCGGGAGCGGGACGCGCGCCTCGACCACGCTCACCGTGCGCTCGGGCGGCGAGACGCTGCGGCTTGCCGATGTAGCGGTGGGCGACGTCTTCTTGTGTTCGGGCCAGTCGAACATGGAGTTTACGCTGCGCGTCGCCACCAACGCCGATGGTGCCGTCGGCGCGAGCGCCAATCCGGCGCTTCGCCTGTTCAACGTTCCGCGCCAAAGCAGCACGACGCCGCAGGCGCAGTTCGCGGCGCCGACCCTCTGGCAGCCGTCCGCCCCGGCAAGCGCACGCGACTTTTCCGCCGCCTGCTGGTTCATGGGCGCCGAGCTGCAGCGCCGCCGCAAGGTACCGGTCGGGCTGATCGCCGCCTCCTGGGGCGGATCGATCATTCAGGACTGGCTGAGCGAGGCCGGCCTGCGCCGCAATGGCGGGTTCGACGACGGACTGGCCCTGCTTGCGCTCCGCGGTACCGATCCGGCAGCCGCACAGCGGGTGTGGGAGGCGGAGATCGATCGCTATCTCAAGCGCGCGATGGCGACGCTCGCGCCCCCGGTCCCGGCAGATCCCGGCCGCTTCTGGGAGGAGTGGGGCGGTGAGCTCGCGACCTTCGACGGCACCGGGGCGTTCACGACGCAAGTGACGCTGACCGCCGATCAGGCGCGGCGCGCGCGGCGAATCCATCTCGGCGCGGTCGACGATCTCGACCGCACGCTCGTCAATGGGCAGCGGATCGGCGCAACCACGGGATGGAACACCGATCGGGTCTACGCGCTTACCCCCGGCCAGCTCCGTGCCGGCGTCAACCGGATCGAGATGCAGGTGGTCGATACCGGCGGCGGGGGCGGGATGTGGGGAAGCACGCCGCGCCGGATCGAGCTGGACGATGGCAGCTCGGTCCCGCTCAATGGCCCCTGGCAATTTCAACGCGGCGCGGACCTTCGCCGGGCGGGACCTGCGCCCTATGTCCCCTGGGTCGGCGCGAACGGCCTGACGACCCTCTACAATGGCATGATCGCGCCGCTGGGCCGCATCCCCCTCGCCGGAATCGCCTGGTATCAGGGTGAGGCCAATGTCGGAGATCCGGCGGGCTATGCGAAGCTACTGCCCTCGCTGATGGCCGACTGGCGCGAGCGTTTCTCGACCAAGCGGTTCGCGATCGTCCAGCTGGCCAATTTCGGGCCGATGCAAAGCCAGCCGATCGATTCCGCCTGGGCAGCGCTGCGCGACGTCCAGCGCGCGACCGTCGCGGCAGATCGCGACGCCGGCATGGCGGTGGCGATCGATGTCGGCGACCCGCGCGACATCCACCCGACCGACAAGAAGAGCGTCGGCCTCCGCCTCGCCCTAGCCATGGAGGGGGCGAGCAATGCGCAGCTCCCGGCGGCGGCGCGCGCGAGCGACAAGGTCCGGCTGACGTTCGACCGTCCGCTGCAGGTGATCGGCGGCGCCGGACCGCTCGGCTTCGAAACCTGCGGTGCGAGCGGGTGCCGCTTCGTCACGGCGCGGCTGGTCGACGCCTCTACCGTCCTCGTCGATGCGGCGTCCGGCGACAGCAAGCTGCGCTATCTCTGGGCCGACAGCCCGATCGCCAATCTCTACGATCGCGACGGGCTGCCGGTGACGCCGTTCGAGATCGCGCTGCCCTGAACCCGCTCAGCGCGGCTCGCCATAGAGCAGGCCGCGCCCGTCGGTGCCGACATAGACCCGGCCGAAGATCCGCGGATCGCCCTCGATCACGCGGATTCGGTTGCCCCATTGGTTGGCGTCGTCATTGACCCGCAGCCAGCTCTTGCCGGCGTCGGTCGATCGCCAGATGCCGGTGACGCCGGCTTGCGTGCCGAAGGCGAAGAGCGTCGGTTCCGCCAAGCCTTGCGCAGGCTTGCCGAACGCGAAGCGCCTGATCTCCAGCCCCTTGCTCGCGACGGCGAAGCTGCGTCCGCCGTCGCGGCTGCGGTGCAGCGTGCCGTCGATATTGAGCCACAGGTCGCCCGCGGCAAACGGAGAGGCAGCCAGGGGCCACGGCGACTCGACATTGAAGGTGCGCGCCTTCGAGAGATCGCCGGGCAAGGCCGCGGCGGCGCGGAACCTGCGCCCGCCGTCATTGCTGACGAACAGCTTCGCCGAGCTGAAGTCGAGCATGTAGAAGCGCCTGGGATCGACCTTGTCTGCGACCGCGCGGGTTTCGCGGGGCGCATTGAGGCCCGAGGTCCAGGTGATGCCGCCATCATGCGAGAAGAACGGGGTCGGCGTCGCCACCGCGAGCACTGCGCCATCGGCGGAGACGGTGATCGCAGGCGTCTTGATGAGGTCGTGGCGCTTGACCTCGCTCTCGCCCACCTCGGCATAAGGCGGGAGCAGGACCGGCTCCCATGACCGCCCGCCATCCCGGGACAGCGCGAGCGTCGCTTCGGTCTTCTGCCCTTGGTGCACGCGCCCGCTGCGAACCATGATGGCGGGCGCCTGCCCCGCATAGTCGAGGTTGATGGTGGTCACGAGATGAGGGGTGAGGTGCATGGTGGGTGGCGAGACCGCGAAATCGTCGTGCACGAACCCGGCGATATCGCCGAAACCGGAGATCAGGTTGGCGCCGCCTGTCGGGCTGGCGAGCGAGACGATCGCGGTCTCCTCGACTCCCTCGGTCCAGGGTTTCCACAGGCCGGTGCGCCAGCCGTCCGTCGCATAGACAGTCGCGCCGGTGGTGTAGGCAATGTGCCCCGCATCGAACGGATCGACCGCGATGCCCGCGATCCAGTGGCCGAAATCGGCCTCCTTCTCGTCGAACCGCAGCCATGGCGCGGCGGCGATGTCGCGGCGACTGCCCTTGCCGATATCGGTCCAGGTCGTGCCCCAGTCGGTCGAGACATAGGCGGTGTCGGGGTGTGCGTTCATCGTCGCCACCGCCAGCGTGCCGGGCGCGCTGTGTGCAAGGCTGATCGCCATATAGCCGCCGCCGTGCGCGCTGCCCTTGCCGGGCGTGATGTCCGTCCACTGCCCGCCCGCCAGCCGCCACACCGCTCCGCCGGATACCCCGTTCGGCCCTATCCCGTTCGAATAGGCGACCACCAGCCGGCCGTCGTCGGAGATGTCGCCCTTTGCGGGCATCAGTCCGGTGGGCCCGCCAGGCACCCTGGCCCAGCTCGAGCCGCCATCAGACGAGCGGTAAAGGCCTTGCCCATCCGGATCGGCCACCGCGGCGTAGATGGTCCGCGACTTGCCGCCCTTTGCGCTCGACCGGTCGAACAGCACGAAGCTGACCCCGGCGTTGCTGCTCCAGCGCTCGGCCGGGACCGGTTTGCCGGCATGGGGGAAGCCGGCGACCTTGCTCCATGTCGCGCCCGAATCGGTGCTGCGCCACAGTCCGTCGAAACGCGATCCGAAATAGAGGATGGCCGGGTCGGCGGGATCGATCGCGAGCCGCTCGCCAAGCCCGCGCCCCGGCTCGTTGCCGCCCATCCTGAACGGAACAGGGACGATCGTCCAGGTTGCCCCGCGATCCGCCGAACGCAGAATCGCGGCAGGTCCGCGATGGTACATGCCCGCGGCGAGATAGACGATGTCCGGGTTGCGCGGGTCGGCGGCGATGCTCTCGATCCCATGATAGTTGCTCTCGCCCATTCCGTCCTGAAGCGGGATCCAGCGCCTTGCCTTCGCGTCCCAACGATAGGCGCCGCCGATATCGGTGCGCAGATAAGCGAGCCCGCGCTCCGCGCGGCTGAAGATCACGCCGGGCGAGAAGCCGCCGCCGCCGACCTTGACGTTGCTCCAGCGATAAGGGACGGATTGCGCCGGGCCGGCCTCCCGCGCGGGGGCAGGCACGGCGAGGATGACGGCCATGGCGGACAGGGCGCCGAGAGCGATTCGGAAAAATGTGGACATGGCCTCCCCTCGCATTATGGTAGCGCTCACATTTTCATCAACGATCCGATAAAATCAACCTTGGGAGAGCGCCGTGAAGGCAGGAATGGCATGGTTGCTGTTGGCGGGGACAACGCTGTCTGTCGGCGGCGCGGCGGGCCAGGACGGCCCGGCCTCGACCGCGCACCCCGAGCTATGGCCGGCGGCGAAGAGCGTCGGGCTGGTCGATCCGGCGACCGAGAAGAAGATCGACGAACTGCTCGCCAGGCTCTCGATCGAGCAGAAGGTCGGCCAGCTGATCCAGGCCGATATCGGCACGATCAAGCCGGAGGATCTGCGCAAATACCCCCTCGGCAGTATCCTGGCGGGCGGCAGCTCGCCGCCGCTCGGCGCCCCCGATCGCTCGGCGATCGGCCCATGGCTCGCCTCGGCGCAGGCGTTTCGCGCGGTCTCGCTCGAGCGACGCCCCGGCTATGTGCCGATCCCCAACATCTTCGGCATCGATGCCGTCCACGGCAACAGCAACATCGTCGGCGCGACGATCTTCCCCCATAATATCGGCCTTGGCGCGACCGACGATCCGGCGCTGATCGAGAAGATCGGGCGCATCACCGCGCTGGAGACGGCGGCGGCGGGGATCGACTGGGCGTTCGGCCCGACGCTGGCGGTGCCGCAGGACGATCGCTGGGGCCGCGCCTATGAGGGCTATTCGGAGAAGCCCGACATCTCCAAGGCCTATGCCAAGGCGCTGATCGACGGGTTGCAGGGCGCGCGCGCCGGCGGGACGATCCAGCAGGGTCATGTCGCCGCATCGGCCAAGCATTTCCTGGGCGACGGCGGCACCACCGGCGGCACCGACCAGGGCGACACGCAGGTCGACGAGAAGACGCTGATCGCGACTCATGCCCAGGGCTATGTCGCGGCGATCGATGCGGGGGTTATGACCGTGATGGCGTCGTTCAACAGCTGGAACGGCGAGAAGATGCACGGCAACAAGTCGATGCTGACCGACGTGCTCAAGGGCAAGATGGGGTTCGACGGCTTCGTCGTCAGCGACTGGAACGGCCACGCCCAGATCCCCGGCTGCACGCGCACCGATTGCGCGCGCGCGATCAATGCCGGCATCGACATGGTGATGGCGCCGGACACGTGGAAGGGGCTGTACGAGAGCACGCTGGCGCAGGCGAAGAGCGGTGCGATCCCGATGGCGCGGATCGACGACGCGGTGCGCCGCATCCTGCGCGTCAAGTTCAAGCTCGGCCTGTTCGACGCGCCGCGTCCCTATGACGGCCGCGCCGGGCTGATGGGCGCGCCGGAACATCGCGCGGTCGCGCGCGAGGCGGTGCGCAAGTCGCTGGTGCTGCTCAAGAACGAGGGAAAGCTGCTTCCCGTACGGGGCAGCGCCAAGGTGCTGGTGGCAGGCGCGGCGGCGAACGACATGGGGCCGCAGGCGGGCGGTTGGACATTGAGCTGGCAGGGCGACGGCAACCAGCGCAGCGACTTCCCCAACGCCCAGACGATCTGGGAAGGGATCGACGAAGCGATGCGCACGCAGGGCGGCAGTGCGACGCTCAGCCTCGACGGCAGCTTCACCGCCAAGCCGGATGTGGCGATCGTGGTGTTCGGCGAGGCGCCCTATGCCGAGATGCGCGGCGACATCCGTTCGCTCGAGTTCGAGCCGGGCGACAAGCAGGCGCTGGCGACGCTCAGGAAGCTCAAGGCGGCGGGCATCCCGACCGTGTCGGTGTTCCTCTCGGGCCGGCCGCTCTGGGTCAACCCGGAGATCAACGCTTCCGACGCGTTCGTCGCGGCATGGCTGCCGGGCAGCGAGGGCGGCGGCATCGCCGACGTGCTGATCGGGGACAAGGCGGGCAAGCCGCGCCACGATTTCCAGGGGCGGCTGAGCTTCTCCTGGCCCAAGACCGCGGGCCAGTTCGTGCTCAACCCCGGCCAGCCGGGCTATGACCCGCTGTTCGCCTATGGCTTCGGGCTCGACTATCGCACCCCGGCCAAGCCGCTCGGCGCGCTGAGCGAAGTGTCGGGCGTCGACGCCAGCCTGTCCAACCGCTCGGTGTTCTTCGCGCGCGGCGCGACACCGGCGCCGTTCACCGTCGCACTGGGTGCCGGAGTCACGCGGACGGCGGTCGATTCGCCGACTCAGCAGGAGGGCGCGATGCGCCTCACATGGTCGGGCGGCGCGCCCGCGGCATTCGCCATCGCCGGGCCGGAAATGGACTGGTCGCGCGAGAGCAACGCCGATCTGTCGCTGCGGATTCTCTATCGCGTCGACACCACGCCCGTGGGGCCCGTCGAGCTGGCAATTCCTGACGGCGCGGGCGGCAGGGGGCTTGCCGCGACCGCGATGTTCAGCCGCAAGCCCGGCGAATGGCAGACCGCCACGATCAGTCTCAAATGCTTCGCCAAGGTCAATCCAGGCCTCAAGAAGGTCGCCTCGCCGCTGCGCATCACTGCCGCCGCGCCGTTCACGGTCAGCATCGGCGACGCGCGGATCGTCTCCGATCCGAACGCCAGCGAGTGTCCGGGGTGAGTCCGGAAGAGCATTTGAAAAGAACTATCAAACGCAAGCAAACTGTCACAATTTTCGGTTGACAGCGCTGACCGGGGCTGGAAGGTTAGCGCTATCAAAAAGAGGGAGTCGCATCCGAGGTAGATGCGGCCCACGGCGTCGCCGTTTATTTCAAGGGGAGGGTTCGTGAATGTCGAACATGTCTGTTAGCGCTAACATTTCCGACAAGATCAGCGCGAGGCTGGGGGCGTCCTGGCTGGCGATTGCCGCGATGGGAATCGCACCGCCTGCTTGGGCGACGGACCCGGAAGCGGCGTCGCCGGCCGAGGGAGTGGCTGCCTCGCAGGATGGTGGTCAGTCGAGCGAGCAAGACGTCATCATTACTGCTCGCCGTCGCGCTCTCGAGGCGGCTGACGCGCGCAAGCGGGCGTCGGAAAGCATCATCAGCTCGGTGGTCGCCGACGAGGCCGGCAAGCTGCCCGACAACTCGATCACCGAAGTGCTGCAGCGCGTTTCAGGCGTGAGCATCGTGCGCTTCGCGGCGCTGGGCGATCCGGACCATTTCTCCGTCGAGGGGTCTGGCGTCCAGGTGCGCGGCCTTTCCGGCGTCGCCTCGCGCCTCAACGGCCGTGAGATCTTCAGCGCCAATGGCGGACGCGGGCTGATCTGGGGCGACGTCACGCCCGAGCTCATGTCCGCGGTCGACATCTACAAGTCGGCCACCGCCGATCTGATCGAAGGCGGCACCGGTGGCCAGATCGATCTGCGCACCAAGCTGCCGTTCGACTTCTCGCCCGGCTGGCATGCCGCGGGCAGCCTCGAGGTCAGCATGGGCGACCTGGTGGAACAGACCGACTATGCCGGCTCGTTCCTGCTCTCGAACCGCTGGAGCACCGGCATCGGCGACATCGGCCTGCTCGTCGACCTGGCACACAGCCGGTTGACCTCGCGGTCGAATTTCTTCCGCACCGAGCCCTATTTCCGCCGGCGCCTGCCGGGCGATACCGAGGACGTGTTCATCCCCGGCGGCTATGATTATGGCGACGAGCAGTTCAAGCGCGACCGCACCGGCATCTATGTCGCCGGGCAGTGGGCGCCGAGCGACGATTTCACGCTGACCGGCATCTTCTTCCAGTCGCGCTACAAGAACCACAACCAGTCGCACTTCGCGATGCAGGCGTTGCAGAACCTGTCGGTCGATCGTGCCGGGAGCACGTTCGACGAGAATGGCGCGCTGCTCTCGACCAACTCGATGTTCCTGCGCCGTGTGACGGATTTCCAGCCCTCCGGCGCCGCCATCACCGGCGGCGGCGGCACCGAAGGGACGCGCTCGAAGTCGCTGACTCGGGATATCTCGGCCGAGTTCAGCTGGCAGCCGGGCCAGGGGCCGTTCAAGCTTTCGGGCGCTTATCAGAACGTCCTGTCGACATCTCAGGCCGACCGTCTCGCGATCTTCCGCGAGGTGCCCTTTCCCTCGTCGTTCGGGTTCGATCTGACCGGCGAGTTTCCGAAGGTCACTCTCCCCGCGATGGCCCCGGGCCAGTTCAGCAACCCGGCCAATTACATCTGGGCCGCGGCGATGCCGCACAACGAGCGCAACCGCGGCACGATGAACGCGGCCAACCTCGACGCGGAATATCTGTTCGAGGACAGCTTCTTCAAAGCGGTGAAGGTCGGCGGCCGCTGGTCGGACCGCCGGGAGCGCGATCTCAACAACGGCTATACCTGGACTGCGCTCGGCCGCGGCTGGACCGGCGTCCCGACGCCCTATTCGCCGCAGCTGACCTTTGCCAATGCGGCGCCGGGGGATACCGAATTCTACGCCTTCGACAATTTCTTCCACGGCCAGATCGCGGTTCCCGCGAATACGCTGTGGCCGTCAATCGCCTTGGTCGAGGGCGTCAACCCCGACGACCTCCACCAGGCGCCGCCGGCCAATTTCTGCGGGCCGGCCGACTGGGGCAATCCAACCTACTTCAACTGCGCGTCTGCCGGACCGCTCTCTTCGAGCACCTATGGCAACCCGCGGGCACGCACGGCCGCATTCCTGCCGCAGGATCTTGGGACGTGGCGGACTCAGACTTTCGCGGGCTATGCCCAGGTTCGCTTCGGGCGCGACTATGAGGAGGGCAAGCTCGGCTTCTCGGGCAATGTCGGCGGACGCATCGTGCGGGTGAAGAACGAGTCGCAGGGTTTCATCATCCAGAACGCGCTCACCTATATTCGCAACGGCCAGACGGTGACCCTGGACCGCCGAGTCGATCCGCGCGGCGGCAGCGCGACCTTCACCCGGTTCCTGCCGGCGGTGAACCTGCAGCTCCAGCCGAGCGAGGACGTCAAGCTGCGGGCGGCATACAACATCACGATGGACCTGCCGACCTTCAACGCGACGCGCGGCGGCGGTGAGATCGGTGTCGGCACGGTGGCCAATCCGGTTCAGGGCCAGCCTGCCATCTTCAGCAACTTCACCGCCTCGACGGGCAATCCGTTCCTCAAGCCGGCCATGTCCAACAATGTGGATATATCGCTGGAATGGTATGCGAAGCCGGGAACGTTGTTCTACGTCAACGGCTTCTACAAGCACATCAAGGACCTGCCGATCTACTCGCTCGGGGAGCGTGAGGTCACGATCCGCTATCAGGACGGGACGACCGAGACCGCGCTGGCGGCGGCTTCGGACGTTGTCACGGCCACGGAGGCGGCGACGGTGAAGGGCATCGAAGTCGGCGGCCGCACCTTCTTCGACATGCTGCCAGGCTTTCTGGCGGGGTTCGGCATCGAGGCCAACTATACGTTCATCAACAGCAAGAACCCGGGCGATCTGTATCGCGACATCTTCGGCACGATCCGCAACGATGCTCCGCTCCAAGGGCTCTCGAAGCACAATTACAACGTCACCCTGCTCTATGAACGGAGCAATCTCTCCGCGCGCGTGGCCTATAGCTGGCGGTCGAAATATCTGCAGACGACCAACGCGAACGGCACCAATCAGGCGTACAGTTACTACCCCGCTCCCGGGGTCCCGGCCGAGGACTTCGACTGCGCCCAGCCCAACAACGGCTTCTGCTCGCGCATCCAGACCGCCTTGCCGACCTACGGCGACGCCTATGGCCAGGTCGATGTGGGCGTAACCTACAAGGTGACCGACCAGCTCTCGTTCACCGTGAAGGGCACCAACGTGCTCAACGCGACCCAGCGGACGCTGATGGGCGGCTACAAGAACGACGCCATCTATACGCGCAGCTGGTTCCAGAGCGACCGGCGCGTCAGCCTCGGCGCGAACCTGTCCTTCTAGTATAGGGTCCCTGGGGCGGCCGGCCAATTGCCGGCCGTCCTCAGGAGGGGCGGATGAAAAAGCAGATCCTCATCGTCGGCGGCGGTACCGCGGGGTGGCTCGCTGCGGGCTATCTCGCCAAGCGGCTCGCTGCCGACCTTCCGGGCGGCGTCGATATCCGCCTGGTCGAATCCGCCGGGATCGGCATCCTGGGCGTCGGCGAGGGCACCTTTCCCACGATCCGCAAGACGCTGGGGACGATCGGGGTAGACGAGGCCGAGCTGGTGCGCCGCTGCGGCGCCACCTTCAAGCAGGGCGCCAAGTTCGTGAACTGGCGTACCGGAAGCGACGACCGGTATCTGCACGCCTTCCAGACGGCCGACGATCGTTCGGGGCTGGAACTGCTTCCTTACTGGCTGTTTGGCATCGCCGGCGACGAAGGCTGGGACATGGCCGCGACCCCGCAGCGCAAGGCGGCCGACGCGCATCGTGCGCCCAAGCTGCCCGCGCATCCCGACTATGCGGGACCGCTCAACTACGCGTTTCACTTCGACGCGGTGAAGCTGGCGGAACTGTTGCGCGACCAGTCGGTCGCCAATGGCGTCGCCCACCTTGTCGATACGGTCTCCGAAGTCGTGCTGGGCGAGGACGGCGCGATCGCTGGCGTGCGGACCGAAGCCAATGGCGTGCTGGAGGCTGACCTCTACATCGACTGCACCGGCTTTCGCGCGGAGCTGATCGGCAAGGCGCTCGGCATGCCCTGGCGTTCGTGCCGCGACGTGCTGTTCTGCGACAGCGCGATGGCGATGCAGGTGCCCTATCCCGCATCCGACAGCCCGATCGCCTCGACCACCGTCTCGACCGCGCAGGAAGCGGGGTGGATCTGGGACATCGGCCTCGATCATCGCCGTGGCGTCGGCCATGTCTATTCCTCCGCGCATACCGACGACGCGCGGGCAGAGGACGTGTTGCGTGGCTTCGCCGGGCCGGCGGGCGCGGATCTCGATGTTCGGAAATTCCGGTTCGAGGCGGGCTATCGCGAGATCAGCTGGCACAAGAACTGCGTCGCGATCGGGCTGTCGAGCGGGTTCTTCGAGCCGCTGGAGGCTACGGGAATCGTCTTCTCCGAAGTCGCCGCCGCGCTGGTTGCCAACCTGTTTCCCTGGGGCGGCGACTTCGAGACCTCCGCCCGCCAGTTCAACAAGATCATGCGCCGCCGCTATGAGCGCGCGCTCGACTTCATCAAGATGCACTATTTGCTGACACAGCGCCGTGACACCGCGTTCTGGCGCGACAATACCGAGCCGGGAAGCGCGCCCGACAGCCTGCACGAACTGCTCGACCGCTGGCGCTTCCGTCCGCCGAGCGAGCTCGACATCGATCCCAATATCGACATCTTTCCCGAGGCGAGCTGGCAATATGTGCTCTATGGCATGGGGTGGAAGACCGACCTGAGCGCCAGGGCCGGTGCCTATCGTTATTTCGATGACGCACGCGCCGCCTTTGCCGAGGTGCGGCGACAGGGCGACTATGCGGTGGCCAATCTCCCCACCAACCGCCAGCTCGTCGAACATGCGACGAAGCATGGTTTCGGATCGAAGGCGGCGGCATGACGGCCGGGGGTGTGGCACGGCCGATCACCAGCGTCGTGATCGTCGGCGGGGGAACCGCCGGTTGGATGACCGCCGCCACGCTCTCGCGGCTCGCCGCCGCGGGGGTGTCGGTAACATTGGTCGAATCCGACGAGATCGGTACGGTCGGCGTGGGCGAGGCGACCGTGCCGCCGCTCCACGACTTCAACGGCCTGCTGGGCATCGATGAGGACGAATTCGTCCGCGCCACCCAGGCGACGTTCAAGCTCGGCATCGAGTTCGTCAACTGGGGCCGGGAGGGCGATCGCTACATCCACCCCTTCGGCATCCACGGCCGTGACACCCAGGGGGTCAAGTTCCACCAGATCTGGCTGCGCCAGTCGCGGCTCAATGGATCGGACGGTGAGGTGGGACCGCTCTCCGATTATTGCCTGCCCACCGTCGCGGCGCGGCTGAACCGTTTCTCCCGCCCCTCGGCGAACCCGGCGGCGGTGCTGTCGTCAATGGCCTATGCCTTCCATTTCGACGCCGGCCTGTATGCGCGTTTCCTGCGCGGCTATGCCGAGGATCGCGGCGTCAAGCGCGTCGAGGGCAAGATCGCGACGGTCGAGCAGCATAGCGAGACCGGTTTCATCACCGCGGTCGTGCTCGGCGACGGCCGTCGCGTCGAAGGCGAGCTGTTCGTCGACTGCAGCGGCTTCCGCTCGCTGCTGCTCGGCGAGGCGCTGGGCGTCGGCTATCGCAGCTGGCTTCACTGGCTGCCGTGCGACCGCGCGATCGCGATTCCGTGCGAGAGCGTGGAGCCGCTCACGCCCTATACGCGTGCGACCGCCGGCAAAGCGGGTTGGCGGTGGCGCATCCCGCTGCAGCACCGCATCGGCAACGGCCATGTCTATTCGAGCGCGCATTGTGGCGACGAAGATGCGTTGCACGACCTGCTCGGCGGGCTCGACGGCGCGCCTGCCGCCGAGCCGCGCTACCTGCGCTTCACCCCCGGCCGGCGCGAGCGGCTGTGGGAGAAGAACTGCATCGCGATCGGCCTGTCGGGCGGCTTCATCGAGCCGCTCGAATCGACCAGCATTCACCTCATCCAGTCGGGCATCTTCCGCCTGATGGCGCTGTTCCCCGACACCGGCTTCGGCGAGGTCGAGCGTGACGAATACAACCGCTGGCTGACGCGCGAATACGACCAGGTGCGCGACTTCATCATCCTCCACTACCACGCCACCGAACGGAGCGATTCCAGTTTCTGGGACTATTGCCGGACGATGCCGGTGCCCGAGAGCCTGACCGAGCGGATCGAGCTGTGGCGCGGCAAGGCGCGCAACTTCAAGGCGCATGGCGATCTGTTCGGCGAGGACAGCTGGATCGCGGTGCTGCTCGGGCAGAATATCGTGCCGCGCGGGTACGATCCGCTCGCCGAGTCTTTGCCGATCCCCGAAACCGGCCGCTTCCTGCATCACCTGCGCGACGTGATCGGCAAGACCGCGGCTGCGATGCCCACCCATGAAGCGTTCATCGCACAGCATTGTGCGGCACGACCGCCCGGCGCGGCCTGACATGCGCCGCCCCGCCGCCAGACCAGTCAGGGATATGAAATGAGACGGAGTCGCTCCGCATCCAATCTGTTCGCCGGCGTGCTGCTGACCATTGCCGGCGCCGGCGCGGGCGCCGGCCCCGCGGCGCATGCGCAGGAGGTACGCCGCATCGAGATCGATGTCGCCAAGGCGGGCGCTCCGCTCGATCGCTCCTTCAACTTCTCGGTGGGCGCGGACTATCCCGGCACCCTGATCCGGCCCGACAGCCTGACGCAGCTCAAGACCGCGCGGGACGAACTCGGCTTCCGCTACATCCGCTTCCACGCGATCTTCCACGACGTGCTCGGCACCGTCCGCGTCGTCGACGGCGAGACCGTCTATGACTGGACCAAGATCGACCAGCTCTATGACGCGCTGCTCGGCATGGGGATCAAGCCGTTCGTTGAGCTGGGCTTCACGCCCGAGGCGATGGCGAGTTCGAAGCAGACGATCTTCTACTGGAAGGGCAACACGTCGCATCCCGAGCCCAAGGCCTGGGCCGCGCTGGTCGACGCGTTCGTGCGCCATCTGCGCCAGCGCTATGGCGAGGCGGAAGTGCGCAGCTGGTATTTCGAGGTGTGGAACGAGCCCAACCTCGCCGGATTCTGGGAGCGCGCCGACCGGAAGGCCTATTTCGAGCTCTATGAGAACAGCGCGCGCACGATCAAGGCGATCGACCCGGCGCTGCGCGTCGGCGGACCTTCCACCGCGGGCGCGGCCTGGGTCCCCGAGTTCCTCGACTATGCCGCCAGCCGCGGCATCCCGGTCGATTTCGTGACGACCCACACTTATGGCGTCGACGGCGGCTTCCTCGACGAGAAGGGCGAGGACGACAACAAGCTCTCGACCAATCCCGATGCGGTGACCGGCGACGTGCGGCGGGTTCGCCAGCAGATCGCGGCGTCCAAATTCCCCAACCTGCCGCTGTTCTTCACCGAATGGAGCGCGAGCTACAATCCGCGCGATCCCGTCCACGACAGCTATATCAGCGCCGCCTATGTCCTCTCCAAGCTCAAGGCGACGCGGCCTTATGCCCAGGGGATGAGCTACTGGACCTATAGCGATTTGTTCGAGGAAGCGGGGCCGCCGCCGAGGCCCTTCCATGGCGGCTTCGGCCTGGTCAACCGCGAGGGCATCCCCAAGGCCACGTTCTTCGCGTACAAATATCTGAACCAGCTCGACGGGCGCGAGGTGCCGTCGGCGGACGAGTCGGTGGTCGCCGCGACCGGAAAGGGCCGCACCGGCGTGGTGTTCTGGAACTGGACCCAGCCCGAGCAGACGCTGAGCAACCGGCCCTTCTTCACCGAGGTGCTGCCGGCACAGCCCGTGGCCCGGGCCGAGCTGCGCTTCGCCGGCCTTGCGCCGGGCACCTACCGGGTGACGGTGCGGCGCACGGGGTTCCAGGCGAACGACGCGCATACGCGCTACCTGCAAATGGGCTCGCCCAAGGACCTCAGCGCCGGGCAGCTCGGCGAGCTTCGCGCGCTGACGCAGGACAAGCCGGAAACGCGCGCGACCGTCCGGATCGGCGCCGATGGGCGCTACACGCTGCGCGTCCCGATGCGGACCAATGATGTGGTCTTCGCGCAGCTCGAGCCACTCGGGGCCGCGCCCCGCAAATAGCTTCGGGCCCCGCGCTCGGAATCGCCGCATCGGCGCATGCGCGCCGCGTTGGAGTTGAAGTCGATGGAAACCACGCGCCGCCAGACCCTTGCTCTTGCGCTGGCCGGGGCTGGTCTCACGCTGCCGGGCGGTGCGCGCACCGCCGCCGGATCGCCGCAAACGGACAGCTGCGGCGATCCGGCACCCGCGTGGAAGCCGGGGATCGAAGGCCAGCGCAAGGCGGATCTGGGCGACGGGCGCTACCTCAATCCCGTGCTCGCGGGCGACCGGCCCGACCCCAATGTGCTCAAGGACGGTGAGGACTATTACGCGACTTTCTCATCCTTCCAATATTATCCGGGCATCCCGATCTGGCATTCGCGCGACCTGGTGAACTGGACGCCGCTGACCAGCGCGCTCAAGCAGCATATCGGCATCGTCTGGGCGCTCGACATCGCCAAGCATGACGGGCGCTATTTCATCTACATCCCCGCGCTCGATCCCGGCGACGCCAAGCGCGGCATCAAGACCTGGGTGATCCACGCCGACAATATGGCCGGTCCGTGGAGCGATCCGATCGACATGAAGATCGACAATCTGATCGACCCGGGCCACGCCGTGGGCGAGGACGGCAAGCGCTATCTGTTCTTCAACGCAGGCAACCGCGTGCGGATCAGCGACGACGGCTTGTCGGCGGCGGGACCGGTCGAGCATGTCTATGGCGGCTGGCCGATCCCCGACGACTGGATCATCGAGGGCTTCGCGCTTGAAGGCCCCAAGGTGATGCGCCGCAACGGCTGGTTCTATCTCTTCTCGGGCCAGGGCGGCACGGCAGGCCCGCCGACCAGCCACATGGTGGTCGCGGCGCGCTCGCGCTCGATCGATGGCCCGTGGGAGAATTGCCCGCACAACCCGATCGTCCGCACCGCGAACCGCAAAGAGGCGTGGTGGTCGCGCGGCCACGCCACGCCGGTCGAGGGACCGGGCGGCGACTGGTGGATGATCTATCACGGCTATGAGAACGGTTTCCGCACTCTCGGCCGGCAGATGCTGCTCGAACCCATGGAATGGACCGCCGACGATTGGCCGCGCGCGCTGGGCGGCGACCTGTCGCGGCCGCTGGCCAAGCCACGCGGCACGCGTGCGGGGAAGCATGGCGCCGCGCTTTCGGGCTTCACCGGCGACATGTTCGCGACGCGCATGGCGTTCCAGACCATGGACCGCGACTATGCCGACCGGGTGCAGCTGAAGAACGGCACGTTGCGCCTCGCCGGCCGCGGCGCCGGGCCCGCCGATTGCTCGCCGCTCACCTTCGTCGCGGGCGACCGCGCCTATCAGATCGAGGTCGAGGTCGAGGTCGAGGGTGGCGCGCAAGGCGGCCTGCTGCTGTTCTACAACGAAAAGCTGTTCTGCGGCATCGGCCTCAGCGACGGCAAGCTCCACGCCTGGCGCATCGGTCAGGAGGAGCGCTGGCCCCCCGGCGGTCCCGCCTCCAGCCGCCGACTGCATATGCGGGTGGTCAACGACGAGAATATCGTAACCTTCTTCCACAGTCTCGACGGCAGAACCTGGACCAAGGAACGGTCGGTCGAGGTCGCCGGCTACAACCACAATGTGGCCGACGGCTTCCTCAGCCTCCGGCCGGCTTTCTACGCGGCGGGGAAGGGGGACGTGATCTTCCGCGCGCTATCCTATCGCGTACCCGTGCGTGGCGCGTAGCGGCGCCTCCGGCGACCAAGCGTAGCCGAGAGACCGGCTCAAGGGAATCCTGCCCCTCACAATGGATCCGACCGCCATGCGACGAATTCGAAACCGCACAAGCCGCCCATCGGCCTTCGTGATGCTCAGCTCTCTCCTCGGAGCTGCGTCCGCGACGATCGCGCTCCCGGCCTATGCGCAGATCACGACGGGACAAGCCGCGGCCGTCGAAGCATCCCCGGCTGAGCCTCGCCCATCCGTCCCGGCATCGGCGCGGCCAACGGAGGGCGGCAGCCGCTTCCAATGGTCCTCGACCGCGCCGCTCATCCTGCCCAGGTCAGATGCGGCGCATCGGCTGGTTGCGGTCAAGGATCCGTCGGTCGTCTATGCGAACGGCAAATTTCATGTGTTCATGACGACGGCCGGCCCTCAGGGCTGGGGACTCGCCTATACAAGCTTTCGCACCTGGCGTGAGGCGCGAGGCGCGCGCCTGACGTTCCTCGACCGGTCGGGTATCGGCCCGGGGTATCGCGCCGCGCCCCAGGTCTTCTACTTTGCGCCGCAGAAGCGCTGGTACATGATCTTCCAGGGCGGCGACCCCCTCTATTCAACGACCAGCACCATTGACGATCCGCTATCCTGGAGCGCGCCAAAGCCCTTTTTCACGTCTGTGCCGGATATGGTCAAAGGGGACGATGGCCGGCCGATCTGGCTGGATTTCTGGGTGATCTGCGACGACAGTCGCTGCCATCTCTTCAATACCGGAGACAATGGCCGCCTCTATCGGTCCGAGACCTCGCTGCAGCATTTTCCGCGGGGTTTCGGAAATATGCAGGTCGTGTTGAACGATACGCGCGACCGCTTGTTCGAGGCCAGCATGACCTACAAGGTCGCGGGTACCGGCACCTACGTCACGATGGTCGAGGCGATCGGGCCGAAGGGGCGCTATTTTCGCTCCTGGACCAGCGATCGGCTCGACGGATCCTGGACGCCTTCGGCTGACAGCCTGGCCGATCCGTTCGCTGGATCGGGCAGCGTCGATTACCCGGGCGGGCGCTGAACGCTCGACATATCGCATGGCGAGCTGATTCGCGCGGGCAACGACCAGAGCTTGACCATCGATCCCTGCAACCCGCTGCGGTTTCTCTACCAGGGAGTCGATCCGCGCGCGGACCCGAGCGATTATCTCAATCTTCCTTATCGGCTCGGCTTGCTCACCGCCGCGAGGCCAAATCCGATTTCGGCGATGTGCCGCGCAAAGACGGCGCCCGCGCATCTCTCCGGCACCAAAGTCACGTGGTCCAAGGCGCCGAACGGAATCCGGATCATGGTGCCGGCAGCATCGCGCGGCGCGGCCGTGACCGCCGTGGAGGCGAAGGGCGGCGATGCGGTTCGTTAGGTGGATGACCCACGCGTTGGCCGCCGCGGCGGCGGTCGCCGGCATGGCTGCTCCGGCCTCGGCCCAGATCCGCAACCTGTCGCAGGACTGGCTGTTTCATCGCGGCGACGTTGCCGGCGGCGAGCGGCCGCGGCTCGACGACCTGCGCTGGCGGAAGGTGGTCGTGCCGCATGATTGGGGGATCATGGACAGGCCCGACGGCTCGCCTCCCTTCGATCCCAAGGCGGTGGCCGGACAGGACTCCGGCTATCTGCCCGGCGGAAAGGGCTGGTATCGTCGGCATCTGACGCTGAGCGCGGCCGAGGCCGCCTGCATGGCGCGGCTCAAGTTCGAGGCCGTGTACATGGACGCCGATATCTGGCTCAACGGCGAGCATCTCGGCCGGCATCGTTACGGCTATACCGCGTTCGCGTTCGATCTCACCGGAAAGCTGCGCGCGGGGCGCAATGTCATCGCCGTTCGCGTGAACCACGAGGATCCTTCCTCGCGCTGGTATGCCGGGTCCGGCATCATTCGCCCGGTCACGCTCGAGTTGTCGAGCCGCGTCCATCTCGATCCGGACAGTATCTTCGTCGCCACGCCGGTCGCCACCCAACAGCGCGGCGTGGTTTCGGTGCGCGCCGCCATCGCGAACCGGTCGAACGAGCCCGCGCGCGTCGAGCTGATCTCGCGCGTGGTCTCTCGCGCGGGCAAGGTGGTCGGCGAGGCCCGCGAGGTCCGGTCGGTCGCGCCGGGCGGGCGCGACGAGGGCGTGCAGACGCTGGAACTCGCCCGCCCCTCCTTGTGGTCGCCCGACGCCCCGAACCTCTACACGCTGGTCCAGCAAGTGCGCGTCGGCGGCGAGCTGGCCGATGAGCGCCGCACGCGCTTCGGCCTGCGCACCATCACGATCGACGCCCGTCAGGGCCTGCGCATCAACGGCGCGCCGGTGAAGCTGCGCGGCGGCAACATCCATCACGACAATTACATGATCGGCGCCGCCGGCGCGCCCAACGCCGACCGGCGCAAGGTCCGGTTGATGAAGGCGGCGGGCTACAATGCGATTCGCAACGCGCACAACCCCGCCAGCCAGGCGACGCTCAATGCCGCCGACGAGCTCGGGATGCTGGTCATCGACGAGGCCTTCGACGCCTGGACCAAGAGCAAGCGGGACCGCGACTATGCCCGCTTCTTCGCCGAGAACTGGGCGCAGGACATCGACAGCATGGTGCGCAGCGGCCGCAATCATCCGAGCGTGCTGTTCTGGAGCATCGGCAACGAGATTCCCGAACAGGGCGCCCCTGAGGGCGTCGCGACGGCGCGCCAACTCGCCGAACGCATCCGGCAGCTCGATCCCACACGACCGGTGACTCAGGCGGTAAGCATCGATCCCCCGCAAAGCCGCGCGCAATCCGCGGTTCTCGATGTGGCCGGCTATAACTATCGGGCGCATCTGTTCGAGGAAGAGCACAAGCGCCTGCCCGAGCAGGTCATGTACACGTCGGAATCCGTGTCCAAGGATGCGTTCTCCTATTGGCGCACGGTCGAGACGAATCCCTGGGTCATCGGCGACTTCGTGTGGACGGCGGTGGACTATCTCGGAGAGAGCGGCATCGGCTGGATGGGCTATAGCCAGGACTGGCAGAAGCTCGGCCCCTATCCCTGGCACCTCGCCTATTGCGGCGAGATCGACGCGACCGGCCGGAAGCGGCCGGCGGCCTATTATCGTCAGATCCTGTGGAAGACCGGCATCGATCCGATCGCCGCCTTCGTCCGCCAGCCTGCCGGGACCGAGGATCTGCCCGATCGCTTCTTCTTCCCGATCAAGCCGCCGCATCTCGATTGGTCGCTCGAGGACGTCCATCCGAGCTGGAGCTGGGCGGGCCAGGAGAAGAAGCCGCTCGAGGTGGTGGTCTATTCCGAGTTCCCCGAAGTCGAGCTGACGCTGAATGGAAAAAGCCTTGGTCGCAAGGCTGTCGGTCTCGCCACCCGGTATCAGGCGCTGTTCACGGTGCCGTATGAAGCGGGCGAACTCGTCGCGATCGGCTATCGCGAGGGGCGGCCGGCCGGCCGGTGGACGCTGCGTACCGCGGGCGACGCCGCTCGTGCCGATCTGTCGTCGGACCGCCGGCAACTGCCCGCCGACGGCGAGGCGCTGGCCTATGTGGCGATCGAGCTGAAGGACGCGGCCGGCACGCCGCTTTACGCTCGCGCCGGGGATCGCCGGGTGCGCGTCCGGGTGAGCGGTGCGGGAACGCTGGCAGGCATCGGCAACGGCGATCCGCGCGATGCCGCCAGCTTCCAGTCCGGGGAGCGCAGCACCTTTCACGGACGAGTCTTCGCGGCGATCCGCGCCGGAAACAAGCCAGGCCCGATCGTCATCGAGGTCGAGGCCGACGGGCTCCCTTCACGGCAGATCCGCCTGAACGCCGTCCGTCCATAGCTGCTCTTATTTGGGAGACGACGATGATTTCGAAGCGTGACTTTCTCAAGGCCGGCGCTGCGACCGGCGTGTCCGCACTGGCTGCCTCGGCTCATGCCGGACCCGGCCTGGCTCAAGCGGCCGGGCCATTCCGTCCGAGCTGGGATTCCTTCACCTCGACCTATCAGGCGCCGGACTGGTTCCGCGATGCCAAGTTCGGGATCTGGGCGCATTGGAGTGCGCAATGCGTGCCCGAAGCGGGCGACTGGTATGCGCGGCACATGTATATGCAGGGCGAGCCGCAATATGAGCATCATCTGAAGCATTTCGGCCATCCGGCCGATCTCGGCTTCATGGAGATGAACAACCGCTGGAAGGCCGAAAAGTGGAATCCCGACGATCTGCTGGATCTGTATCGCAGTGCCGGCGCCCGCTATTTCGTCGCGCTGGCGAACCATCACGACAATTTCGACAATTATGCATCGAAATACCATGAATGGAACTCCACCCGCGTCGGGCCGAAACGGGATCTGATCGGGATCTGGGCCAAGGCGGCGCGCGCCCGCGGCCTGCGCTTCGGCGTGTCCAACCATTCAGCGCATGCCTGGCACTGGTTCCAGACCGCCTATGGCTATGATCCGGTCGGACCCCGCGCGGGACAGCGCTATGACGCCTGGAAGCTGACCAAGGCCGATGGCCGCGGGAAATGGTGGGACGGGCTCGATCCCCAGAACCTGTATTGCGGCCGCAATGCCGCGCTGGCCGACGGGATCACGACGCTCGCGGCCGCCAGGAAGTGGCAATGGGAACATAACGGCAAATGGGACGAGAACCCGCCCGCGAAGAATCCGGAGTTCGTCAAACGCTGGTATCTGCGCTGCAAGGATCTGATCGACAGCTATCAGCCCGACCTGCTTTATTTCGACAATTTCGACCTTCCGCTGGGTCAGGCCGGGCTCGACATCACCGCCTATTTCTACAACAGCTCGCACAAGCGGCACGGCAAGCTCGACGTCGTCGTCAATGCGAAGAACATGCCCGAAGCGCGCCGCGCCGCCTTGGTGGAGGATGTGGAGCGGGGCTTTCGCAGCGGGATCCAGCCGCATCCCTGGCAGACCGATACCTGTCTCGGCGACTGGCACTACAACCGCCAGCGCTTCATCGACAAATCCTATATGGGCGCCGCGGCGGTCGTGCACCGGCTGTGCGACGTGGTCGCGAAGAACGGCAATCTGCTCCTCAGCGTTCCGCTACGCGGCGACGGCTCGATCGACTCCGAAGAGCGCCGCATCGTCAAGGAAGTCGGCGGCTGGACCAGCCGGTTCGGCGAGGCGATCTATGGAACCCGCCCGTGGGGCGTCTTTGGCGAGGGACCGACGGAAGTGGAATCGGGACAATTCGGCGAAGGCAAGGTGAAGCCGTTCACGGCAGCCGACATCCGCTTCACCACCAAGCGCGGGGCGCTCTATGCGATGACGCTCGGCCGGCCTCAGTCGGGCACCGTGCTGATCCGTTCGCTGGCGGGCAGGCCGGTCGACAGGGTCGAGGTGGTCGGTGCTGCGGCGCCGCTGCGATTCCAGTCGCGGCCTGGAGGCATCGAAATCTCCCTGCCGGACTCGGCGAGCCACGCATTCGGCGTCGCGCTCAAGATCATGGGACCGGGATTGGTCGGCTGACCTGATCTGGAGGCGATCCGAAAGAGAACAGTGCCCGGAAAGCCTGCGATCTCCAATCTGTGGGACAGCAGCGAACGCAAGGGATTCGACTATCTGGCCAGCTACCGATGGCCGCACGCTTTATGTCAACACGACCATCGAACCCAAGCTGGTCGCCATAAAGGGACGCCAATCCGGCTGCTGGCCGGCAAGACACGGAATGCCACCCTGCGCCTAGAGCCCTATGGCGTTGATTGGCTGCGCTAATACGACCGGTGCTGCCGCTTCGGCGACGGCACCGGCTGATAGGTTGGAGCACCTCAGCTAAGTTTGAAGAACGCCGATTGGTGGTCGCGGAGCTCGAGTGAAATCCGGGTATCGACGTCGCCGGTGCGCCCTGTCCACAAATCCGTCGCCTTCGCCGTTCGTGGCGCGCCGATCGCCTTCAATTCCTGTTCGATCACCCGCGGATGGTCGCCGATATTGAACAGCGCGAGATAGCGGCTCTTGCCGTCGGCGGCTTCGGCGGTCCAGACGACCCGCTCGCCATCGTTCGAGACCTGGACATTGTTGCGGCTATGCTGGTTGACCGCGATCACCTCGCGGTTGGTGAGCAGCTTCAGCGTGGCCTCGTCGAGCGCGCGGAGGTCCCCGCCCATGATGAGCGGCGAACGCGCGATCGACCAAAGCGTCATCAGGGTCTGCTGCTCCTCCGCCGTGAACTTGGTCTTGCGCGATCCCATGGCGAGCACGCCAAGGGGGAGCATGTCCGCGTCGGGCCATGCGCCAGGCCGGCGATAGATGTTCCAAGCGGCAAGCCGCGCGAACTGCTCCTTGAGCAGTTTCCATTCGTCCCAGAAATCATCGGAGATGCGCCACATCTGCGCATGCTGCTGCGCGTGCGGCCCCCATTCCAGATCGGTTTCTCCCGGAGAGAGGCTGAGGATCATCGGCCGGCCCGACGCGCCGATCGCGGCCTGCGCGGCCTCGATCTCCGGCCAGTTGATGCCATATGGACGGCTCATGTCGTCCATCTTCACGAAATCGACGCCCCATTCGGCGAACAGCCGGAACACCGAATTGTAATATTCTTGGGCGCCCGCTTTGCTCATGTCCACGCCGAACATGTCGGTGTTCCATGTGCAGACGGAATTGGGATTGGCGATGTCGCGTGCCGTATAGCCAGTGCCGAGGATCGGCAGATCGCGTTCATAGGCGAGCCTCGGAATTCCGCGCATCAGATGCACGCCGAATTTCAGGCCCAGCGCATGAATCCGATCGGCCAATGGCCGGAAGCCACGGCCGCCGACCGCGGAAGGAAAGCGATTGGGCGCCGGGAGCAGCCGCCCGTGACCGTCCATCGCCGGTTCTGCACCCTGGCGGTACGTATAGCCGGTCGCCCCCGGTTCATACCATTGGATATCCACCGTAAAGACATCGTACCCGAAGGGGAGCAGCTTGCCGGCCATGATCTTGGCGGTCTCGATCGCCTGGGCCTCTGTCAGCGTTGTCGCGAACGAGTTCCAGCTGTTCCATCCCATCGGAGGAGTGGGGGCCCGAACGCCTCGCGGTTCCGCGTCCTGGATGCGCGCGGCCGCTGCGCTCGACTCGGCGATTGCGGCAACTGAGAACAGCGCTGGTAACACGACAAGCTCACGACGGTTGACGACCACTCTGTCCTCCCTTTTTGTCGACTATTGAATGCCGCGGAACGCCGAGCGCCATCGCTGGCGGCTAGCGAAGGTTTGAGGGCGAAGCGGCACCGGCACCTGCCGTCCCGCCCAGGCCGGCGCGTCCGAGCGCGGCGCTCACGCGCTGTGGCTGCGACCCCGCAGCGTCGGCGCGGCCGCTTCACCGCTCCCCGAACAGCAACCGTAGCTGCGTACCCCAGCCTCCGATGAAAAGATCGTCGATTCCGTCCCGGTTCACGTCGCCCACGGCCATGCTCCAGCTCCGGCCGGACACGGTGTCGGGTAACGCGGAGGTCGTCACGTCGCGGAAACGGCCGGTGCCGTCATTGATGTAGGCGCGGAGCTGGAGCGGCTTGAAGCCCGGCACTTCGATCGCACCGATGAGCAGGTCGGGATGGCCGTCGCGATTGACGTCCATCACCGCACCGCCCCAGCTCGAAAAGCGATTGGCGGGAAGCCGCTGTGCGGTTTCGTCAACGAACCGTCCCGATGCGTCCTGCACCAGCAGCCGCGCCTGAGGATCCTTTTCCCATTTCCCCGCATTGCTCGTCAGGTTGAGCAGGAGGATGTCCGGCCGTTGGTCGCCATTGGCGTCCAGCACATGCGCCTCGCGCGTCTCGAGCGGCGTGAGCTGCTGGAGCTTCTCGGAGGCTTCGGTGAAACGGCCCCTGCCGTCGTTGACCAGCAAGCGGGTAGGGGGCGCCTCGGTGGCGACGATCATGTCGAGGTCGTGATCGCCATCGATATCGGCGAGCGCCACGCTCTGGGCCTGATTGCGGATGGCGGGCAGATGCGTGCTCGTCGCGTCGATGAACCAGCCGGGGCGGCGGGGGTCGTTCAGCCACAGGAAGTTGCCGCCGCCCTGCTCGCCCTTCTCGCCCGAAATGCCCGAATTTCCAACGACGATGTCTGGCAGGCGGTCGCCGTTCACGTCGCCCACCGCCAGCCCGTTGCCGACGCTCCGCCCCGGCAGCCGCTCGCTCGCGTCGACGAAGCTGCCATCGCCGCGGCCGAGGAAGAACTGGTGCGTCCGATCGTCTTCGGCGACAAAGACCAGATCGACGTGGCCGTCCCGATCGAAATCGGCGGCGCGGACGTGTTCGGTATCGTGCGGGCGTTTCCCGAACGCCCCCTCGCGCCATATGTAGCGGCCCTGGCCGTCGTTCAAATAAAGCCGGTTGGGAGCGCCCTCGACCGCAAGCGCCGCATCGAGATCGCCGTCATGGTCGAAATCGGCCAGTGCGATGTCGAGCGCGTGCAACTCGGGCGCTTGCGGCACATGGGTCGCCGTCACGTCGCGGAACGCCGGGCGCGCGGTTTCTTCCGCGGGGCCTTGCGCGCGACACGCCCCCGCCGTCATCAGCGCTACCGCGCAAAGCAGCGGCCGGAGGCGGCGTCGGGGTTTGTCGGCAGTCGGATCCATCGCGCGCTCCCTTCCGTCCCCCGGCCCAACCGCCGCCATGCCCGTGCAGGGGAATGGCGGCGAGGAGGCAAGACCCGTTCTAGATTGCGCCCGCCTTCAACTGCTTGACCGCCTGGTCGGCGGCGCGCGCCGTGAACGCCATGAAGGTCAGCGACGGGTTGACGCACGAGATCGAGGGCATCTGCGCGCCGTCGGTGACGAAGAGGTTGGCAGCATCGTGCGCCTGACTCCATTTGTTGAGCACCGACTGGCGCGGATCGGCGCCCATGCGCGCCCCGCCCATCTCGTGGATGGCGTCGCCGGGAACATGCTCGCCGCGGTAACTCGTCACGTTGAGCAGGCCCGCCGCCCTGAGCATCTTCTCGCCCTCGGCTCGCGCGTCGTCCATCATGCGGATCTCGTTCTCGCGGAAGGTGACGTCGAAGCGCATCAGCGGGATGCCGAACCGATCGACCTTGTCGGCATGCAGGCTGACGCGATTATCCTCATAGGGCAGGCATTCGCCGAACGCGCCCATGCCGAACTTCCACGGGCCGTAGCGGCGCATGCCGTGCTTCATCGACGCGCCGAATCCCTCGGGATAGGCCGGGGAGCGGGATGCCCCGCCCTGGTACCCATAGCCGCGGCGGAAGCCCACGCCCTCTTCGCCACCGACATTGCGGAAGCGTGGGATATAGACGCCGCCGGGACGTCGGCCATATTCGATGAAATCGGTGAATCCTGGGACCTCGCCGGAGATGCCGACGCGGAAGATATGGTCCATCACATAGCGGCCGAGCGTGCCGCTGGCGTCGAAATGGCTTTTGCCGCTGCCTTCCGGGCGCGAGTTCATCAGGATCTGCGTCGATGCCATCGCGGAGGCGCAGAGGAATACCAGCCGCGCGGGAATGACCTCAGCCTTGCGGGTCTTGGTGTCGACCAGGCGGACACCCGTCACCCTCTTGGTCTTGGTGTCATATTCGAGATTGGAGACGACCGCGTCGGATCTGAGCGTCAGGCGGCCCGTGGCGCGCGCGGCGGGCAGGGTGACCGCCTGCGTCGAGAAATAGGCGCCGAACGAGCAGCCGCGCCCGCATTGTGCGCGGAACTGGCACTTGGTGCGTCCCTGATCCTCCTTGTCCTCGGTCATGTTGGACATGCGGCAGTTGATCAGCTTGCGCCCCGGCATATTCGCTTCGAGCCGTTCCTTGATCCACTTCTCCGCGATATTCATCGGGATCGGAGGCTGGAACTGGCTGTCGGGGAGCTGCGGGAGGTTCTCGCGCGAGCCGGAGACGCCGGCGAACTTCTCGACATAGTCATACCACGGTGCGATGTCGTCATAGCGGATCGGCCAGTCGATCCCGACATTCTCGCGCTTGTTCGCCTCGAAATCCTCGGGGCTCCAGCGAAAGCTCCAGCGCCCCCAGATCAGCGATTTGCCGCCGACCGCCCCCGGGCGAATCCAGTAGAATTTCTCGCCTTCGCCATAGGCATAGGGATTGAGCCGGTCATTGTTGTAATGCTTCTGGCTGCTTGGCGAGACATAGCCGTTCTTGGCGATGAAATAATCGCTCTCGATCAGCCGCTTCGGCATCATGTCTCGCCAAGCAGCCAGAAGCATT
>NZ_JBCNMA010000001.1:0-122979 GCF_039595165.1 Sphingomonas sp. | reverse complement strand
CGATCGGCAGCGATTCCGACAGGTTCTCGTAGCCGGTCGGGGTGATCAGCAGCATGTCCTCCAGCCGCACCCCGACATGCTCGTCGGGCAGGCGCAGCATCGGCTCGATCGTGAACACCATGCCGGGCTCGAGCGTCGTGTACTCGCCGTAGACGTCGTGGACCTCGACGCCCACGGCGTGGCCGAGCCACCCGCCCTTCTTCGCGCGGAAGCCGTCGACGAACGCCACCACCGCCGCCTTGATCGCCGGATCGGTGAAGCGATAGCCGGCGACGATCGCGTCCATCTTCTCCACCGCGCGCCGGGTGATCGCCAGCGGCGTCTCATGCACGCGGATCGAGGTCATCAGCGCCTGATAGAGCCGCAGATAGATGGTGTAATATTCCCGCTGGCGCGCGGTGAACTTGCCGCTCGCCGGGAACACCCGCGTCACGTCCGAGGCATAGCCCTTGTAGTCGGGCGCATAGTCGTACTGGACCAGCTCGCCCGCCTTCAGCGGGGCGGTGTTGTAGTGATAATGGGTGTACCAGGTGTTCCGCCCGGTCGCGGCCAGCGCGAAATAGGCCGGGCCGTAGGCGCCGCCGCGCTTGAACTCATATTCGGATTCGGCCTGGAGCTGATATTCGGTCATGCCCGGCCTGGCGGCGTGCATCACGCGCAGGATGCCGCGATTGGTGAGCCGGGTCGCCTCGCGCAGGATCGCGATCTCGCGCGGGCTCTTGATCGCGCGCAGATGGTCGATCAGCGGGTCGAGGTCGCGTATCTCGGAGCGCGGTGCCGCCGCCATCAGGTGCAGGCGGAAGGCTTCCTCGCGGCTCGGCCGGCCATCCCACGGATCCTCATGGTTGAGCCGCGCCAGCATGCGCGGGTCGGAGGAAGAGGCGCTGCCGAGCACTTCGGGGCGGAAGGGGGTATAGATCCGCCGCCGGTCGGTGCCGATCCGCGCCATGGCGGCGGCGAACTCGCCGCGCGGCAGCACGCGGGTCACGCCCAGCTTCGCCGCGGCGCCGGGCTCGGGATAGAGCGCGCCGGGGCCGTATTTGGAGAGGACGTCGCTGTCCTTGCGCTCGAGCAGGAAGAGGCTGGCCTCGCGCGTGCGCCCGTCGAACACCGCGATCGCGCGCGGCTCGGCGACGCCAGTCAAATAGAAGAACTGGTTCGCCTGGCGGAAGGGCTGCTCGCCCGGCCGCTCGGTGGTGCCGCCGATGATCGCGACGCCGTCGCCGATCGCCTGGAACAGCTTGTCGCGCCGCGCGGCATATTCCTCGGGCGGGAACACGTCGCGGAACACCGGCTGGGCATGCACCGGCGCGGGCGTGCTACCCAGCGAGGCCACCGCCAGCCCGAGGGCGAGCAGCCACGTCCGCACTTTCATGCCGCTCACGGCAGCGCCTGCGCGGGCAGGGTCTGGACGATCCCCTT
Source organism: Sphingomonas sp. (assembly GCF_039595165.1). Lineage (GTDB taxonomy): Bacteria > Pseudomonadota > Alphaproteobacteria > Sphingomonadales > Sphingomonadaceae > Sphingomonas. Next base: position 121,557 of record NZ_JBCNMA010000001.1, on the reverse strand, counting down.
CTGCCGCACGAGCTTCTCCATGTCGGCGAGCTCGGAGGGGAGGAAATCGGTGAAGTTCTCGACGCCGGTCGCGGTCACCACGACCACGTCCTCGTAGCGCAAATAGAGATTCTCCTCGGGCACGCGGATCGTCGGGTCGACCGAGAACACCGTGCCGGGCCGCAGCGGCCGGTCGCGATAGCCGCCGTCGTCGTGCACCGCGAGGCCGACGGGGTGCGAGAAGACGCCGTCGCCGGTGCGCACCATCTCGCGCGCGGCCGCCTCGTAGATCGGCTTCGAATAGCGCTGTCCGTCGATGTAGCGCATCATCGGCGCCTGCAGCTCCTCGAGGATCTGCGCCGGGGTCACGCCGGGGCGGATGCGCTTGAGCGCTTCGTTGCGGAGCTGGAGCACGGTCTGCAACAGCTCGCGCTGCACCGGCGAATAGGTGCCGCTGACCGGCCACACCCGGCCGATGTCGCTGGTGTAGTAGCGATAGTCCGGCGCGTAATCCATCAGCACCAGCTCGCCCGCCCGCATCTGCCGGTTCTCGCGGAAATAGTGCATGTTGTTGATGTTGTCGGTGCCGCTGCCGACGATCGAGCGATAGGCGTCGAGCCGCGCGCCGTTGACCAGGAACACGTAGCGCGCCGCCGCGTCGAGCTGATATTCCCATACCCCCGGCTCGGTCGAGCGCATCGCCTCGATCATGCCGCGGCCGGCGAGCACCGACGCCTTGCGGATCAGGTCGATCTCGCGCGGGCTCTTCACCGACCGCATCTCGTCGAGGATCGGGTTGAGATCGCGCACCTCGGCGCGCGGGACGCGGGCGCGCAGCAGGCTGACGAACTGCTGCTCGCGGGCGATGCGGCCGTCCCAATAGTCGTTCGCGGCGTTGGCGTTGGCCATCTCCACTTCGCCGCGGCTCTGCGCATAGCCTTCCTGCGCGCGGAACGGTGTGTAGATGGTCAGCGTGGCGCGCCGGTCGGGGCCCGCCAGGCCCTCGATCCAGCCCTGCCGCATGTCGTCGAGGCTCCTGACCGCGTCGACCCCGGTCAGCCGGCGGACGAGCGCGGCGTCGCTCGCATTGAGCACCTTGCCCTCGGCGCGCTCGAGCCGCTCGTTGCGCGGCGGCAGGAACAGCGTCGCCTTGCGCGTGCGGCCGTCGAGCAGCAGATAGGCGTGCGCCGTCTCGATCCCGCTCAGATAGTAGAAGTCATTGACCTGGCGCGGAAACTCGAACCCCCGCGTCGATGCCCCGCCCTGCAGGATCGCAACCGACTGGTCGCCGATCTGGTCGAATACCGTGTTCCAGCGCGCGCGGAACTCCTCGGGCGGGAAATCGGCCTGATAATGTTGCGCCTGCGCCGGCGGGGCCCCCACTATGGCCAGCGGCGTTAGCGCGCACGCGGCGACTCGTAGAAGCGTTCGAATCAACGCGTCTCTCCTTGCAATGCCAGTCGGGTCAAATCGGACTGAGGCATCCGCAGGCCCCCTTGAATATTGTATACGTTATCCTTCAATAGATTCGTGTCAACAGGAGGAAGGCGCGTGAAACGATCGATCAGCCTGACGGCGACGCTGCTGTGCGCCGCCTCGGTGGAGCCGCAAGCGCTCCGCGCGGAGGCCTATGAGCGCCAACCGGCGATCACGATCGAACATTATGTCTTCAACCTCGAGGTGACGGAGAAAAGCCACCGGATCGAGGGCGAGACGGTCGTCACCGTGCGCTTCGCCGCGCCGGGGGTCGAACGCTTCTTCCTCGATCTCGCCGCGCCCCGGGCCGACGGCACCGGCATGAAAGTGGCCTCCGTCACCGAAGGCGGGACGGCGCTGCGCTTCACCCACCAGGGCGCGCGGCTAACGATCCGGACCGGGACGGCGCCCAAGCGCGGCGAGACGCGCCTCTATCGGGTCAAATATGCCGGCGAGCCGCAGGACGGGCTGCGCTTCGGCACCACCGATGCGGGGCAGCGCGGCATCTTCTCGTGGAACTGGCCGACCAAGATGCGCGAATGGGCGCCGGTGATCGACCATGTCTCGTCCAAGGTCACCACCGAGTTCGTGATCACCGCGCCCGAGCGATATACCGTCGCCGCCAACGGCCTGCTGCGGAGCGAGAAGGCGCTGGGCGACGGCCGCAAGGTCACGCACTGGAAGCAGGGCGTGCCGATCACGCCGTGGCTCAACGCCGTCGGCATCGCGCGCTTCGAGACCTATCATGGCGGCACCGCGCGCGGCATCCCGCTGGTCACCTGGGTGCCGGCCGGGCAGCAGGCGGACGTCGAGAACAGCTTCACCGTCGCGCGGCGCACGATCGACTTCTTCGGCGACCTGGTCGGCCCCTACCCCTATGAGAAGCTCGGCCAGGTGGTTGCGCCATTCGACCGCTCCAGCACCGAGCACGCCAGCGTGATCTTCTACGGCGGCGGCGGCACGCGCGACGGGGCCACGCCGACCCAGCGGCGCGAACCGGCGCTCGCCAGGACCGGCCTGCTCGCGCATGAGATCGCGCACCAGTGGTTCGGCAATTCGATCACCGAGGACGGCTGGGGCGACGTGTGGCTGAGCGAGGCCTTCGCCACCTATTTCGCCGACCTCTACGCCGAACATTTCGAGGGCCGGGACGCCTTTGTCGCGTCGCTCAGGAACGAACGCGCCGGCGCCTTCGCGGCCGAGCGGCGCGAGCGCGATCCGGTGATCACGCCGGTCGACGACGGCGCGGGCCCGGACCTCACGCGCGTGCAATATGTGAAGGGCGGCTGGGTGCTGCATATGCTGCGCCAGCAGGTGACCTCCCCGGTCTTCTTCAAGGCGATCCGCACCTATTATGCCCGGCATGCGGGCGGGCATGCGACCACGCCGGACCTGCGCCGCGCGATGGAGGAAGCTTCGGGCCAGGATCTCGGCTGGTTCTTCGCACAGTGGCTGACCCGCATCGATTCGCCGGTGCTCGATGCGAGCTGGTCCTATGACGCGGCCGCCAAGTCGATGCGCGTCACCGTGACCCAGACCCAGCCGGGTCAGGCCTATCGCCTGCCGGTCGAGATCGGCGTCGCGGGCGAGGCGCATGGCGCGTTCGAGGTGCACAAGCTCGACATGACGAAGAAGACGCAGAGCTTCACGATCCCGGTCGCGAGCGCGCCGGCCGAGGTGGCGCTGGACCCCGACACCCACCTGCTCGCGGAAATGACGCTGCGCGAGGCAGGCGGAAACTGATTGGCGTGGCGGCGCGGTCCCGCGGGGCCGCGCCGCTCCTGCTGGGATTCCATTTCATTGAATTCGAAGCACCGGTTGTTCCCCTGCGAAAGCAGGGGTCCAGGGCCACAGGCGATGCGCTACGGACCCTGGGCCCCTGCTTTCGCAGGGGAACGATTCCAGCCAAGTGGGAACCGACTCTATTCGACCGGTAGCTGCTGGCGCAGGTCGTCGAGCGTCTTCTGGGTATGCGCGATGGTCAGCTCGCGCAACTGGTCGAGGTCCCGGGCCAGCCAGGCATCGAGCATCTGGCGGTGCTCCTCATTGGCGCGCTCGTCGCGCCCGAGCGGTTCCAGATGCTTGCGCACATAGCGCTCCGACAGCACGTGCAGCCGCTCGAGGAAGTTGAGCGTGATCAGTTGCTGGCTCGGCCGCAGCAGCGCCAGGTGGAATGCGCGATTGAATGCGCCCACCCCTTCCCCGCCCTCGCCGGTCACCTGGTACAGCGTGTCGAGCATGTCGCGCGCGGCCTTGTGATCGGCCTCGGTCGCGCGCTCGGCAGCCAGCGCGATCGCGTCGGGCTCGAGCTTGAGCCGCAGCGCGAAGACCTCCTCGGCTTCCGCCGTGTTGAGGTCGCGTACGAAGAAACCGCGATTGGCCTGGTTCTGCACCAGCCCTTCCTGCTCGAGCCGCGTCAGCGCCTCACGCAGCGGGATCTTGCTGATCCCCAGCTCGCCGGCCAGCGCATCCTGGCGGATCGGGCTGTTCGCAGGGACGCGACCCGACAGGATCCAATCCCGGACGACGTTCACCACCTGTTCGGAAACGGACCGGATCACCAAACGCATGCTAGCTTCTTTTGCCATCTATACGTCCGTATAATATCTACCGCAGTGCAGCAAGTTCAGAAAAAACAGAGTGGAACCCCGGGATCTGCACGGCTCGGCATATGAAAACCGGGACATCCCCACAGACCTTCGCTCGATATGAGCGTCGAGGCATTTGCGCGTATCCGCCGCGCGATCGCCTCCTCCCCGGGCGATAAGTGTCACGAGTGTGACGAGAAACATCGATTGATTCAAGTGTGCCCATCGATCCCTGCCGACCGCAGCTTGCGCACTTGACTTCGCCCTTATGAGTTACGAATAACGTATACTATTCGCACAGGAGGGGTAATGCAACCGAGGGACACGGCGTTGGGGGCTCGGGCCGATTCCCGTGCGGTATGCGATCATCGAGGGGACGCGGCATGGCCATCGCACATCGACTTCTGGTCGCGGCACTCATGATGAGCCCGACCGCCGCCTTGCCCTCCAGTCCCGCCGCGGCGCAGGCGAATGCCGCCGGCTATCCTGCACTGGTCGAGCTTTTCCGCGAATGGCGCGCCTTTGCCCGGCCCGAATGGCAAGACGGCGTCCCCGACTACACCGCCGCCGCCATGGCGAAGAAGGCGGCGGCGTTGCCGGCGTGGCAGGCGCGGCTCGCGGCGATCGATCCGGGCGGCTGGCCCGTGGAGCAGCGAACCGAATATCAGCTGGTCAAGGCCGAGATGAACGGCATGGATTTCGACCAGCGCGTGCTCAGGCCCTGGGCGCGCGATCCGGGCTTCTACGTGACGATCTGGCCGAGCCGGACCGACGTCCCCGCGCGCGAGGCGCCGGTGGCCGAGCCCGAGACCCATCTCTATGCCTATGCCTATCCGCTGTCGGCGGCCGCCCAGGAGAAGCTGACGGCCGAGATCGGCGCGATCCCCGGCTTCCTGGCGCAGGGCAAGGTCAATTTGAAGGACGCCAATGCCCGCGACCTGTGGGTCTACAGCGTCGCGAGCCTCGACGGACAGCTGAAGGCGCTGCAGCAACTCCAGGCCGGGACGCTGAAGGTCAGCACGCTCGAAGGCAGCTGGAACGCCAACCTGAACGGCGCCAGCCCCGCGCTCAGGCAAGCCGTGGCCGCGGCGATCGCGGCGACGCAGGACTTTATCGGCTGGCTCAAGGCCGAAGCGCCCAGCAAGACCGGATCCTCGGGCGTCGGCAAGGAAAACTACAGCTGGTACCAGAAGAACGTCCACATGGTGCCGTATGACTGGGACGAAGAAGTGGCGCTGCTGCGCCGCGAGCTGGCGCGCGCGCACGCCGGGCTGCGGCTGGAGGAGCACAACAACCGCAAGCTGCCGCAGCTCCAGCCGGTGGCGAGCCCGGCGGCGTTCGACCGGCTGGCGCGCGAACGGCTCGACAAGTTCGTCGACTTCCTGGTGAAGCAGGAGGTCATCCCCGACAAACCCTATCTCAAGGCCGCGCTGGTGCCGCAGATGGGGCATTTCGTCCCGGAGGAACGGCGGTCCTTCTTCGCGCACATCATCGCGCGCGAACCGATGCTGCTCTACAGCCACGACTATCACTGGATCGACCTGGCGCGGATGCGCGACGAGCCCCATGCCAGCGCGATCCGGCGCGAGCCGTCGCTGTCGAACATCTGGGACGTGCGCGCCGAGGGCTTCGCGACGGCGTTCGAGGAGCTGGTGATGCACGCCGGGCTCTATGACGACAATCCGCGGGCGCGCGAGCTGGTGTGGATCATGCTGGCCAACCGCGCCGCGCGCGGGCTCGCCTCGCTCTACGTCCAGTCGAACGAATGGTCGCTCAAGCAGGCCGGCCACTTCCACGCCGAATGGACGCCGCGCGGCTGGTCCAATCCCGATGACGAGCTGACCGCGTTCGAGCAGCTCCTCTATCTGCGCCAGCCCGGCTACGGCACCAGCTACATCGTCGGCAAGATCGAGCTCGACCAGGTGCTGGCCGAATATTCGCATGCCCTCGACCGGCAGGGCAAACCCTTCAAGCTCAGCGGGTTCCTCGACGCATGGAACAAGGCCGGGATGATCCCGCCCCCGCTGATCGCAGACGAGATCGTGCCCAAGCCATGACCGATACCGTGAAGATGACGCTCGACGAGGTGCGTGCGCTCGCCCGCTCCGTGCTCGCGGCGCAGGGGCTGGCGCCGGCGCATGTCGAGGCCGTGGCCGAGACGATGGTCGCCGGCGAGCGCGACGGCTGCACCTCGCACGGCCTGTACCGGCTGCTGGTGTGCGCCCACACGATCCGCGCGGGCAAGGTCGCGCTCGATGCCGAGCCGGAGATCGTCGAGAGCGCGCCGGGCCTGGTGCGCGTCGACGCCAGGGGCGGCTATGCCCAGCTCGCCTTCGCGCTCGGCAGAGGACCGCTCGCGGCCATCGCGAAGGCCAACGGCATCGCCGCGCTCGCGATCAACAATTGCGTGCACTTCGCGGCGCTATGGCCCGAAGTCGAGGCACTGGCCGAGGAAGGGCTGGTCGCGCTCGCCTTCACCCCCAGTCATGCCTGGGTGGCGCCCGCCGGGGGCACCGCGCCGATCTTCGGCACCAATCCGATCGCGTTCGGCTGGCCGCGTCCGGGCCGGCATCCCTATGTCTTCGATTTCGCGACGAGCGCGGTCGCGCGCGGCGAGATCGAGCTGCACCGCCGCGCCGGCAAGCCGATCCCGCTCGGCTGGGGCATCGACGCGGCGGGGCGACCCACCACCGACGCCACGGCGGCGCTGGGCGGCGCGATGCTTACGTTCGGCGGGCACAAGGGATCCGCGCTCGCGACGATGGTCGAGCTGATCGCCGGGCCGCTGATCGGCGACCTGACCAGCCGCGCTTCGATCGAGCATGACGGTGGCGCCAATGCCTCGCCGCTGGGCGGCGAACTGGTGATCGCGATCGATCCGGCCGGGTTCCTGGGCGGGGCGGTGGCGCGGCAGCTCGACGCCGCCGAGATGCTGTTCGACGGCATCCAGGCGCAGGGCGCGCGCCTTCCCTCCGAGCGCCGCTACGCCGCGCGGGCGCGCAGCGAGGCCGATGGGGTCGAGGTGTCCGCGAAGCTGCTGGCCGATATCCAGGCGCTGCTGGACTGATCGCTAGCCCCGGAAACGCCGCAGATCGAACGGCGCGAGGTCGAGCGCGGGCGCCTGCCCCGTCACCAGCGCGCCGATCGCCTCGCCGGTGATCGGGCCGAGCGTGAGCCCCAGATGCTGGTGGCCGAAGGCGTAGAAGAGATTGTTCGCGCGCGCGCTGCGCCCGATCGCCGGCAGATAGTCCGGGAACGTCGGACGCGCGCCCATCCAGGGAACGGCATCCGTGCCGATCGGCAGGCCGAGCGCTTCGGCATGGGCATGGAGCCGCGCCCATTTGCGCGGGTCGGGCGGGCTGGCAAGCCGGCCGAACTCGACGAAGCTCGCCGCGCGCAGGCCCGAGGCGAAGCGCGTGACGATCATCGAGCGATCCTCGAACACCACAGGCGGCAGGTCCGCGGGCCAGCCGGTGCCGGCGGACTGGATATGATAGCCGCGCTCGGCGATCAGCGGCACGCGGTGACCGAGGGGCTCCAGCAGCGGCGGCGTCGCCGCACCGGTCGCCACCACGATCGCATCGGCCTCCAGCGCTTCGCCGTGGTCGAGCAGCGCGACGACCTGACCGTCGGCCCGTTGCACCAGCGATTGGACGTGCCCGATACGGATTTCGCCGCCCAAGCGCGCAAATCCCCGTTCGAGCGCATCGGCGAGCGCATCGGGATCGGCGATCTGCCCGCTCCCCTCCACCTTGACCGCGCCGGCGATCGGCTGCGCTACCAGCGCCCGGAGCAGAGCGATCTCTTCGGGCGAGGCATCGCGCACGCGCGCCGTGCCAATGGGCGCGCCCATCCAGTGCGCGCGATTCCGCGCCGCGGTCTCCGGCGTCTCCCAGACGATGAAATGGCCCGAATCGACCAGCAGCTGCGGCGCTGCGACGGTGTCCAGCAAGCGGCGCCAGGCGGGCGTCGCCTCGGCCAGCGCAGCGCTGAGCGCCGCGGCGCCGCGCGCGAAGGATCGCGGTCGGGCGGCGCCGACCAGGCGCAGCGAGAATGGCAGCCAGGCACGGATGTCGCCGGGCGGCAGGCCGAGTGCGCCGCCGCGCGCGAACAGCCGGCGCGGGAAGCTCCGGATCGTCGCGAACGACGCCAGCGGCTCCACTTGCTCGACCGCGATATGACCGGCATTTCCCCAGGACGCGGTGCCGCGCATGGGACTCGCGGTCACCAGTTCAGTGGCGAGTCCCCGGCGCTGGAGATCGATCGCCGCGCTGAGGCCGACGATTCCGCCGCCGACCACGAGCGCGCGCTGCGGTGTGATTTTCCGTGTTGGCATGTACAATCTTATATCGTATACGACTCTCAGTTCAACGGAGGTTCTTCAGTGAAATTCGACATGCCCATGTGGTCCGGAGTCTATCCGGCCGCGACCACTCAATTTGCCCCGGACGGTTCGGTCGATATCGCCGCGACGCAGAAGGTGCTCAGCGCCCTGGTGGACGATGGCGTGAACGGTCTCATCCTGCTCGGCACCTGCGGCGAGAACAATTCGCTCGAGCCCGGGGAGAAGCGCGCGGTGCTGCGCGCGGCGGTGGAAGCGGTGGGCGGGCGCGTGCCGCTGATCACGGGCGTCTCCGAATTCACCACGGCGAGCGCGGCTGCCTATGCGACCGATGCGGAAGCGATCGGCATCGACGGCCTGATGGTGCTGCCGGCGATGGTCTATGTGCCCAAGCCCGAAGAACTCTACATGCATTTCCGCACCGTTGCCGAGGCGACGTCGCTGCCGATCATGCTCTACAACAATCCGCCTGCCTATCGCGTATCGATCGGCTTCGACACGCTGGACAAGCTCGTGCCGGTGGCGAACATTATCGCGGTGAAGGAAAGCGCGCCCGACCCCCGGCGCGTGACGGACACGATCAATCGCTATGGCGATCGCTACGTGGTGATGGCCGGGCTGGACGACGTCGCGCTCGAAGGCCTGCTGCTCGGCGCGACCGGCTGGGTCTCCGGGCTCACCAGCGCCTTCCCGCAGGAGTCGGTCGCGCTGGTCAAGGCGGTCGAGCGCGGCGACTGGATGGAGGCGCGGCGCATCTATCGCTGGTTCATGCCGCTGCTCCACCTCGATGCGGATCACGACCTGGTCCAGTCGATCAAGCTCGCCGAGCAGATCATGGGCCGCGGATCGGAGCGCGTGCGCATGCCGCGCCTCCCGCTCGAGGGCGCGCGGCGCGCCGAGGTGATCGCGATGGTCGAGAAGTGCGCGGCGACGCGCCCGACGCTTGCGGCCGCAACCGCCTGATGCGCCATACCTTCTTCTGCATCGACGGTCACACAGCCGGCAATCCCGTCCGGCTGGTGGCCGGCGGTGCGCCGCTGTTGAAGGGCAGCAACATGGCCGAGCGGCGCCAGGACTTCCTGGCGCGGTTCGACTGGATCCGCACCGGCCTGTGCTTCGAGCCGCGCGGACACGACATGATGTCCGGCGGCTTCCTCTATCCGCCCGCCGGCGACGCCGATTGCGCGATCCTGTTCATCGAGACGAGCGGATGCCTGCCGATGTGCGGGCACGGCACGATCGGCATGATCACCTTCGGGCTCGAACAGGGGCTGATCCAGCCGCGCGAACCCGGCAAGCTCAAGGTCGAAGTCCCCGCCGGGCAGATCGAGATCGAGTACCAAGCCGAGGGCGACCGGGTGCGTTCGGTGAAGATCCGCAACGTCCCCGCCTATCTCGCCAGACGAGGGCTCGAGATCGACGTACCCGGCTTCGGTCCGCTGTCGATCGATGTCGCCTATGGCGGCAATTACTATGCGATCATCGAGCCGCAGGGCCCCTATGCCGGGCTCGACGACCTCGGCGCCGCGCGGATCGTCGAGCTGAGCCGCACGATCCGCACGATGGTGCGCGAGGCCTATGAGCCGGTGCACCCGCTCGAGCCGACGATCCGCGGCGTCACGCACCTCCTCTGGGCGGACGAGCCCAAGGGCGAAGGCGCGGACGGACGCAACGCCGTCTTCTATGGCGAGCGCGCGATCGACCGCAGCCCGTGCGGCACCGGCACCTCGGCGCGCCTCGCACATCTCACCGCCACCGGCCGGCTGGAGGTGGGCGATCGCTTCGTCCACGAAAGCTATATCGGCAGCCGCTTCATCGGCCGGGTCGAGGCGGCGACGAGCGTGGGCGACCTGCCCGCGATCATCCCCTCGATCGAGGGTTCGGCGATCGCCACCGGCTTCAACACGATCTGGATCGACCGCGAAGACCCGTTCTGGGCAGGATTCACGGTGGTCTGAACAGCAACAAGAGGGGAATGTCCTTGGCGCGAGGAATATTGGGGCCACGCAAGCCGCTCCACACGCAGGGCGCGGAGCAGGGGCGCGAGCTCCGCAAGACGCTGAGCTGGCCGCATCTGATCGCGCTCGGCATCGGCGCCATCGTGGGCACCGGCATCTACACGCTCACCGGCGTCGGCGCCGACCGCGCCGGGCCGGCCGTGATCCTGGCCTTCGCCATCGCCGGCGCGGTGTGCGCCTGCGCGGCGCTCGCCTATGCCGAGATGGCGACGCTGATCCCCACCGCGGGCAGCGCCTATACCTATACCTATTCGGTGATCGGCGAGTCGGTCGCGTGGATCGTCGGGTGGAGCCTGATCCTCGAATATTCGCTGGCGTGCAGCACGGTGGCGGTGGGCTGGTCGGCCTATCTCGTCGGCTGGGTCGAAGCGGCCGGCATTCACCTGCCCGCGATGCTGCTGTCGGGACCGCATGCCGGGGGGATCATCAACCTGCCCGCCGTGCTGGTGGCGCTCGCCATCGCCGGCATGCTGATCGCCGGCACGCGCGAGAGCGCGACCTTCAACATCATCCTCGTCGTCATCAAGATGACCGCGCTCGCCCTGTTCGTGGCGCTGGCGCTGCCCGCCTTCACCGGCGCCAATTTCGAGCCGTTCATGCCCTATGGCTTCGCCAGCCATGTCGAGGGCGGCACCACGCGCGGCGTGATGGCGGCCGCGGCGATCGTGTTCTTCGCCTTCTACGGCTTCGACGCGGTGGCGACCTCGGCCGAGGAAGCCAAGAACCCGGGCCGCGACCTCACCATCGGCATCATCGGGTCGATGGCGGCGTGCACGCTGATCTACATGGCGGTCGCCTTCGCAGCGATCGGCGCGGTCAGCTATGTCGAGCTCGGCAAGTCGGCCGAGCCGCTCGCCTATGTGCTGCGCATGCTCGACCATCCGCTCGCCGCCTGGGCGATCGGGCTGGCGGCGCTGATCGCGCTGCCCTCGGTCATTCTCGTCATGATGTACGGCCAGAGCCGCATCTTCTTCGTGATGTCGCGCGACGGGCTGCTGCCGCGCAGCCTCAGCCGCGTGTCGGAGCGGACCGGCTCGCCGGCGCTGATCACCGGCGTGACGGGCGTGTTCGTGGCGCTGGTGGCGGGCTTCTTCCGGCTCGACGAGATCGCCGAGCTCGCCAATGCCGGCACGCTGCTGGCCTTCATCGCCGTGGCGGCGTGCATGATGATCCTGCGCAAGAAGATGCCCGAGCTGCCGCGCGTGTTCCGCTGCCCGGCGCCCTATGTGGTGGGAACGCTGGCGATCCTGGGCTGCCTCTATCTGCTGTTCAGCCTGCCGACGCATACGCTGACCCGCTTCCTGGGGTGGAACCTGATCGGGCTGATCGTCTATTTCGCCTATGGCCGGATGCGCAGCGTGGCGGGCCGGAAAGCTGCCGGCGCCGATAGCTGACCCACTGTCGACAGAACACCGCGAAGGGCTCGCCCAATTGGCGGGCCCTTCGTTTAGGCGCGCAGCCCACCGCGACAAACTTCCCCGTTCACAGCGTGCGCGAGCAACAAATACTGGACCACATATATAAATTGTATACTGTATATACACATCGAATCAGTGCGTTGCGCGTACTACAGGGACAGGTTGCAGGGACAAGCCGGGATGAAATCAAACGAGTCCAGCCAGCAAGGCAGAGCCGCGCTTCGCGCAGTGGATGCCGGGATCGTCGCCCGGATGTCGGCCACGCTGGAGGGTCAGACCGACGAAACGCTGATGCCGCAATTCGGCATCAGCTATAATACGTGGCGCAAGGTCCGCGCGGGCCAGCCGATCCGCCGCTCGGTCGCCGATCGGCTGGAGCAGCGCGTGCACCAGGCCAGCCGGTAAAGCGACCCGGCGGCTCGCGCCGAGGATGCTCAGCGCTGCTCGGATCGGGCGAGAAGATCGACCAGATCCTGTTTCCAGAAACGCGCCGAAGTGTGCGTGCCGTGGCCGGAGGTCAGGCTGGTTTCCGGGATCAGGCGGAACTTGAGGCTCGGCACGCGCGCCACCGCCTGCTCCGGATAAGGGAAGCCGTGCGGATTGATGAAGTCGTCCGCCGAGTTGATCCAAGTGGTCGGCGCCTTGATCTTCTCGAGCTCGGGCCAGGGATTGTAGTCGCTCGAGGATTCGAACTGATAGATCAGGTCGTTGGCGTCGCGGCTGGCCACGTCGCGTTCGACGCTGCGGCGCGCCGCCTCGATCGCCTGGTCGCGGGTGGGCATGCGCGCCTGCGCGTTGAGCGGCGCCCCGCCGGCCACGATCGACATCGACGCGGCGGTGCGCAGGCCTAGCAGCGGCTGAGTCTTGTACTCGCCGTTCATCCAGGCGGGATCGGCCTTGACCCCGTCGATCAGCAGCTGCCGCCAGGTGCGGTTGAGCCCGGCGATCTCCACCACCTCGCACGCCAGCGGCATCAGCGCCTGGGGCACGTCGGGATACATCTCACCCCACAGGAACGAATGCATGCAGCCCATCGACGTACCCATGATCAGCCGCATGCGCTTGATGCCGAGGCCCCGGGTCAGCAGGTCGTGCTGCAGCGTCACCATGTCGCGATAGCCGTACTTCGGAAAGCGCATGCGCAGGCCGTCGGACGGCTTGGACGAGCCGCCATGGCCGACATTGTCGGGCAGGATGATCCAGTATCTGGTGATGTCGAGCGGCTGGCCCGGGCCGTAGAGCTCATTGGCGAAGTTGGGCGAGAGGAACTGCTTGCCGGTCCCGCCGGTGCCGTGGAGCACCATCACCGCATTGTCGATCTCGCCCTTCGCATTGCGGTGGGGCTGGCCGAGCGTGGTGTAGTGGATCCGCACCTCGGGCAAGGTCTCGCCCGAGTTGAAGCGGTAATTCTTCACCACATGATCGGCTTCCCGGATCGGCCAGTCCTGGCGCGGACCGGGGGCGTCGGGAAGCGGGAGCGCGGGCGGGTAGTTCCTGGGATCGGCGCCGGCGGGCAACCCCATCGGCGGCGCGGCCGGCGCGCCGGAGGTCGCCGCCTGGAGCAGGCCGGCCAGCAGGGTCGTCAGCATCATTCTCTCCCGATATCGGTCTTCAGGGCCGGGTCGCCTCGTCGATGAAGGCGAGGAAATCGGTTCTGAACTGCCGTGCGGCGTCGGGATTGGTGTAGACCATGTGACCGGACGGATAATAGCGGTAGCTGATGTTGCCGCGCAGCTCCGGCTCGAGCCCGAGATGCTTGAGATCATATTCGGCGCCGCCGAAGGGCGTGGCGAAGTCGTAATAGCCGTTCGCCGACAGCACCTTGAGCCGCGGGTTGCGGCGCATCGCCGCCGACAGGTCGAGCGAGGTCGCGGCCAGCGCCATCGTCCCGCCGCCGCCTGAATTGCCGCCGCCGGGCGCGCGGTGCTTCTGGTCCCAGCGCCCGCCGCCGATCTGGGCGTAGAAGTTCGGGCGGTAATTGAGGTCGGTGCGGTAGCCGAGCGTGCCGAACAGATAATGGTTGAGCGCGGCGACATAGGGACCGGTGATCGCGACGTCGGTCGCGTCATATTCGGGGCCGTCGCCAGCCGCGTCGGCATCAATGCCGGTGAAGCGCGAGTCCAGCCGGCCGACGGTACGCCGCTGGTCGCGCAGCAATTCCTTGCGGAAGCGCGCAAGGTCGACGCGCAGATTGGCCTTGATCAGGAAGTCCGCCGGAAGCCCGGTATAGGCGCTCATCTGCTGGGCGATCGCGTCGCGCTCGGCGGGCGGCAGATCGTCGCCCTTCTCCAGCGCCGCGGCATAGGGGCCGCTGGTCCAGGCGCGCACTTCGCTCAGGAACGGCTCGAGCGTCGCCGGGCGGTCGGGGATGCGATTGTGGTACCAGGCGGTCGCGGCGTAGCTCGGCAACAGGGTCAGATGGATCCGGTCATAACCGGGCTGGCGCACGCCATAGTTGAGGATCGAAGAGAGCAGCACGACGCCGTTGGACTGCACCCCGCGCTCTGCGAGCGTGTAGACGAGGCCGGCGGCGCGCAGCGTGCCGTAGCTCTCGCCGAACAGGAATTTGGGCGAGTTCCAACGGTCGTTGATCGTGAGGTAGCGGATGATGCCGCGCGCGAAGGCGTCGATGTCCTGGTCGACGCCCCAGAAGTCCGCGCCCTTAGCCTTGCCGATCGGGCGCGACAGGCCGGTGCCGATCGCGTCGATGAAGACGAGGTCGCTCTTGTCGAGGATCGTGTCCGGGTTGGGCCCGACGCGGAACGGCGGGCCCGCCTCGACGCCGGTACCGGGCACCTGCACCTTGACCGGCCCGATCGAACCCATGTGCAGCCACATGCTCGACGAGCCCGGGCCGCCGTTGAACGCGAAGGTGAGCGGCCGCTCGGCGCCGCCCTTCGCGCGATCGGCGACATAGGCGACGTAGAACATCGACGCGACCGGCTCGCCCTCGTCGTTGCGGATGGTCAGCGTGCCGGGCGTGACGGTGTAGCCGATCGTCCTCCCGCCGACCGCGACGCTGCCGCGGCTCGGCTGGGCGTGCTCGACGGCGCTCGCGGCGGCCTTGTCCTCATTGCCCTCGACGTGCTTTTCGGCGGCATCGGACGGTCGGTTCTGCGCGACCACGGGAACGGTCGCGAGCAGCGCGGCGGCGGTTGCGAGCAGAATCAGGCGCATGGAAATCCCCCGGTTGTGATCAGTCCTTGGCGTCGGCGTACGGATCCTTACCGCCGCCCGCGATCCACTGGTCGAGCACGCGCTCGAGCGTCGGCAGCGGCACCGAGCCGAGGCCGAGCAGCGTGTCGTGGAACCAGCGCTGGTCGAACTTGGCGCCGAGCTTCGCCTCCGCCTCGGCGCGCTTGCGGCGGATCAGCATCTCGCCGAGCTTGTAGGCGAGCGCCTGGCCCGGATCGTTGATGTAACGATCGACCTCGATCGTGACCTCGTGATCCGAGAGCGCGGTGTGCGCCTTCATATAGTCGAGCGCCTGCTGGCGGGTCCAACCCTTGTGATGGAGTCCGGTGTCGACGACCAGGCGGGCGGCGCGCCACATCTCGTAAGTCTCGCGCCCGAACTCGTCATAGGGCGTCTCGTAGATGCCCATCTGGATGCCGAGCCATTCGGTGTAGAGTCCCCAGCCCTCGCCATAGCCGGAGAAATAGGTCGACTTGCGGATCGCCGGGCGGTTGGGCCCTTCGAGCGCGAGCGCCGCCTGGAAGCTGTGGCCCGGGGCGCATTCGTGCGCGGTGAGCGGCGGGATGGTGTAGAGCGGCCGCGCCGGCAGATTGTAGGTGTTCATCAGGCAGCTCTCGAGCCCGCCATTGCCGCCGGTGGCGAAGGGCGCGATGTTGTCCGGCGTCGGGCGGATCGTGAAGCGGTAGCGCGGCAGGCGGCCGACCAGGAACTTGAGCTGGCCGTTGATGCGGTTGGCGACGTAGGCCGACTTGGCCATCAGCTCATAGGGCGTCTTCGCGGTGAATTGCGGGTCGGTCTTGAGGAAGTGGAGGAAGCCGGCGAAGTCGCCCTTCCACCCGGCCTTGGCCATCGTCGCCTTCATGTCGGCGTCGATGCGCGCGACCTCCTTGAGCCCGATCTCGTGGATCTGGTCGGCGGTGAGGTCGAGCGTCGTATATTCGCGGATCTTGGCGGCATAATAGGCCTTGCCGTCGGGCAGCGCCTCGCCCGCCGTGGCGGTGCGCGCTTTCGGGATGTACTCGTCGCGGACGAAGGCGCGCAGCTTGGCGAAGGCCGGCGCGGCGGCGGCGGCGGCGGTGCGGCCCTCGGCGGCCAAAGTGGCGCGCTCGCTCTCCGGGATGTTGCCCGGGATCGCCTTGAAGGTGGTGAACAGCGGGTTGGTGTCGAGGTCCGCCGAGGCGAGTGGCGCGATCGGCCCGTCGCGGCCGGCGAGCGAGACGCGCGGCTTGGTGAAGCCGCGGGCGAGCCCGGCGCGCATGTTGGTAATCTGCTCGTCGACATAGCGCGGCATGTCGCCGAGGCGCTTGATATAGTTGCGATAGGCCGCGACGCTGCTCAGCCCGCCGCGCGGGGCGATCCAGGTCCAGAAGCCGAACGGGTCCTCATACTCGCGGTACTTCTGCTCGACCATGAAGCGCTCGAGCGCGGTGCGGAACACCTCGGCGTTGATCCGCTCCTCGGGCGAGAGCTCGGCCAGCGGGATCCTGTCGAGCTCGGCGAGCGCCTTGGTCCAATAGGCGGCGCGGCGCGCCTGGCTGGCGGGATCGACGCGCGGCAGCCGGTCGCTGCCCTCGCGATCGCCGTCGGGGTCGAGGCCGAGCTCCTGCGTGCGCCACTGCCATTCGGCGTCGTACAGCGCCTTCAGCCGCGCGTCGGCAGATTGGGGGGCGGTCTGGGCGGGGGCCGGCGCGGCGAGCGCGACCGAGGCGAGCAGCGGGAAGACGAACAAGCGCATCGGGCTCTCCGGGTTCAGGCGTTGGGTTCGGCGAGGATGCGGACCCCGAAGACGGGGCCGCAGCGAGTGCGGGCATCGGACGGCTGGAAGCGGATCGTCACCGCTTCCTTGCCGCGGGTGAGCGCGAGCGGGATCGGATAGTCGACGTCGAAGAAGGTGCCGGGACGCTCGCCCTCGAGCGTCTGGGTGGCGATGCGCTCGCCGTCGACGAGGATGTCGAAGCGCTTGTTGCGCTCCTCGCCCCAATAGGTGGCGCGCAAGGTCAACGGGCCGGGGCGCACCTTGGCGGTGAAGCTGAAATAGCCCCCTGCCCGTGCGTCGCGGCCGTGGCGGCCGCGATAGGTGACGGGATAGCTGACCGCCGCCTCGAGCTTGTGGTCGCGCTCAGGCTGCATCTCGCCGAGCTCGACGATGTCGACCGATCGCGCGGCGAGCGCGCGGGCGGCCGCCTGCTCGGCGGCGAAGGCGGCCTGCTCGGCCTGCCAGCCGGCATCGTCGAAGGCGCGGAAATAGACGGCGGTGCGGCGATCGACCTGGCTGAAGAACGGCGCGAGCGCAAGGTCGCCGGGCCGGCCGCTCCCCTGGGTGCGGAAACGCGCGGCGGCGCGGTCGACCGGATGGACGCTCGCCACGATGTTCGCCGCGACCAAAGCCGGTGCGGGGCCGGTGAAGGCTTGGCTCGCCGGGCCGAGATCGGCGGCGAGCACCAGCGGGCCGTGGAGCAGCGCGATGGTCGAGGGATCATCGGGCGTCGCCTCGCTGCGCAGCGCCATCGGCAGCGTGAGGGTCACGCGATCGCCCGCGCGCCAGCTCCGGCGCAGCAGCGCATAGCCGTCCGGCGCATCGAGCGGCACGGCCGCGCCGTTCACCGCCAGCGTCGCGCCGCGGCACCAGCCGGGAATGCGCAGCGCCAGCGCGAACGGCTTGCCCGACGCCTTCTCGACGGTGACCTCGACCGTCTCGGCGAAGGGATAGCGGGTCTCCATCCGCAGCGCCGCCCCACCCTTGTCCCAGCGCGCGACCGAGGGGATGTAGAGATTGGCGACGATCGTGTCCGCGCCCGCCCACCAGGCGGAATCGCCGTGCTTGGCGTGGCTCTCCATGCCGGTGCCGACGCAGCACCAGAAATGGTCGAACGGCTTCGACCAGCTCCGCGCGCTCCCCGACATCAGCGGCACCATATAGGCGAAGGCGCCGGTCGCCGGATCCTGGTGTGCGAGGATGTGGTTGAGGTGGGTGCGCTCGTAATAGTCGAACAGCCGCGCCTCGGGCCGCCAGCCATAGAGATGGCGGGTGAGCTTGAGCATGTTGTAGCTGTTGCAGCTCTCGCAGGTCTGCTCGGTGATGTGCTTCGAGACGGTGCGCGGCGCGGGGAAATATTCGCGGTCGGCATTGCCGCCGATGACGTAGCTGTAATCGCGCGTCACCGTCTCCCAGAAGAAGCGCGCAGCGGCGGCATGATCGGCGCGGCCGGTGATCTCGTGCAGCCGGGCGAGGCCGATCAGCTTGGGGATCTGGGTATTGGCGTGGATCCAGGGCAGCGAGTCCCGCCCCTGCGCCAGCGGATCGAGCACCTTGCGGTGGCGGAGCCGCTCGGCGAGGCGCAGCCAGCGCGGGTCGCGAGTGCGCGCGTGGAGCTCGGCGAAGCTCTCGTTGATTCCGCCATGCTCGCAATCGAGCACGGTCTGCACCTGCGCGTCGTCAAGTTTTGCGAAGACGCCGTCGATATAGGTGCCGAGCGCGACCGCCACCGGCAGCGCGCGGGTCGCGCCGCAATGATCGGCGGCGGCGAACAGCCCGTCATAGAGTTTGTGCCAATTGTAGAAGGGCACCCAACAGCCGTTGAGGTCGAAGCCCAATGAGCGGATGTCGCCCGCGGCGATCTCGGCGAAGATGATCTTGCCGTTCTCTTCCTTGCCGTCCTTCTTGCGCGTGAAGCCGGCGACATAGCCGTCGCCGCTCGCGGCCTGGCAGGCGGCGAGTTCGTCGACGATGTAGGTCGCGCGGCGGCGGCATTCGGCGTCGCCCGTGGCGGCGTGCATCAGGGCGATGGCGGTGAGGTAATGGCCGAGGCTGTGCCCGGCGATGGTGTCACTTTCCCACCCGCCATAACGCTCGCCCTTCGGCGCCAGCCCGGCGTTGGCGCGGAACATGTGGAGCAGCCGGTCGGGCTCGAGCGCGTGGAGGTAGCGGAGGTTGGCGTCCCGCGCCCTGGTCCAGATCGAGGGCAGCAGTTGCACCTGCTCCAGCGGCAGCGGCGCGAGGCCCGCCGGCAGTCGCGACAGGGCTTGACCCTGTGCGAGTAGCGGCACCGGCAGGAACGCCGCGGCGGCGACGCCGGCGAGCAGCGCCCGCCGGCCGCTGGAAAAGGCGTGCTTATTTCTCATATTCGGGCAGCGCCGGGTTCCAGCCCTTGGGCAGCTTGCCGCCGTCGGCGATGAACTGGTCGAGCCGCGCCTCGAGCACCGGCAGCGGCACCGAGCCGAGCGACAGGATCAGGTCGTGGAAGTTGCGCTGGTCGAACGCGGTGCCGAGCTTGGCCTCCGCCTCGGCGCGCTTGCGGCGGATCAACATCTCGCCGAGCTTGTAGGCGAGCGCCTGCCCCGGCCAGGCGATGTAGCGGTCGATCTCGGTCTCGATCTCGTGGTTGGAGAGCGCGGCGTTGTCGCGCAGGAATTGCTGCGCCTGCTCGCGGGTCCAGCCATAATGGTGGATGCCGGTGTCGATCACCAGCCGCGCGGCGCGCCACATCTCGTAGGTGAGCTGGCCGAACTCCTCGTACGGCGTCTCGTAGATGCCGATCTGGCCGCCCAGCCACTCCCAATAGAGCGCCCAGCCCTCGCCATAGCCCGAGAAGCCGGTGGCGCGGCGGAAAGCCGGCCGGCGGATCGCCTCCTGCGCCACCGCCGCCTGGAAGCTGTGGCCTGGATTGCACTCGTGGAGCGTGAGCGAGGGCAAGGTGTAGAGCGGCCGCGACGGCAGGTTGTAGGTGTTCATCAGGCAGCTCTCGAGCCCGCCGCGGCCGCCGGTGTAGATCGGCGCGAGGGCCGCGGGCACGGGCAGGATCGCGAAGCGGCGGCGCGGCAGGAAGCCGATCGTCTCGGGCAGCTTGGCGTCCATCTTCTTGGCGACATAGGCCGATTTGGCGAGCAGCTCGTACGGGGTCTTGGCGTAGAATTGCGGGTCGGTGCGCAGGAATTCCATGAAGGCGGGCAGATCGCCCTGGAAGCCGGCCTTGGCCTTGACCTTCTCCATCTCGGCGCGGATGCGCGCGACTTCCTTGCGGCCGATCTCGTGGATCTGCTCGGCGGTGAGGTCGAGCGTGGTGAAGCCCTTGATCTGCGCCTGGTAGAAGGCCTTGCCGTCGGGCAGGCTCTCGCCGGCGAGCACGGTTCGCGTCTTGGGCAGATACTCGTTCTTGAGGAAGGCGTAGAGCTTGGCATAGGCGGGCGCGACCGCCTCGCGGATCGCCTTCTCGCCCTCCGCCGTCAGCGCCGCCTGCTCCGCGGCCGGGATGCTCGAGGGCATCGCCTTGAACGGGTCGAAGAAGCTGTTGCTGCGATCGGCGGGCAGATAGGGCTTGGCCGTCTCCTCGCGGCCGGTGGCGGAGACGCGCGGCACGGTGTAGCCGCGCGCGATGCCAGCGCGCATGTTGGCGATCTGGTCGTCGAAATAGCGCGGCAGGTCGCGCATCCGGGCGATATAGTTGCGATAGCCCTGCGCGGTGCGGAAGCCGCCCGAACGCGGGCTGAGGCCGGACCAGAAGAAGGTGTCCGAGTTGAACGGCGCTTCATAGGTCTTGAAGCGGATCTCGTTCGCCATGGTCGTGATCGACTGGCGGAACACCGCGGCGTTGACCTTCTCGTCGGGCGAGAGCTGCGCCTCGGGGATGGTGTCGAGCTCGGCGAGGATCTTGGTCCAATAGTCGAGGCGCGCCTTCTGCGTCGCGGCATCGATCTTGGGCAGCGTCGCGGGCCCGCCATCATCGTCGCCGCCGCGATTGCCGCGCAGCCCCTGCTGCTGGCGCCACGCCCATTCGCGCTCGTACAGCGCCTTGAGCCGCGCGTCGGCGCTGCCCGCAGCGGGCGCTTGGGCCGGCGCCTGGGCGTGGGCGACGGCCGGCATCGCGGCGAGGACGGCGAGCGGGATCAGGGCACGATTCAGCATGGGCTATCCTTCTCAGTCATGAGTCAGCGCGTGGGTGTCGAGAGCTTCGATCGGCATCGGGCCGGGTGCGATCCCGCGCGCCGCCTTGGCCTCGGCGACGATGCGGCGGATGTCCGCGCGCAACGCCTTGGCGTCGTAGAGAATGCCGTCCTTGATCGTCCACACGATGCCGCCGACGCGCTCGGGCTTGCCCGTCGCGTCGTTGAGCTTGAGCGTGCCGGTGCCGAACAGCAGCTTGAGATTGGCGAGCGGATTGCCCTTCACCACCACCAGGTCCGCCTTGCGGCCGACGCGGATCGTGCCGAGCTGGTCGGCATGGCCGAGCAGCCGGGCGCCCTGCTGGGTGGCGGCGTGGATCACCTCGAGCGGCGAGAAGCCCGCCTCGCGCAGCAGTTCCATCTCCTGCGCGTAGCCGAAGCCGTAGAGGTTGTAGATATAGCCCGAGTCCGAGCCCACGGTGACGATGCCGCCGCGGTTCTTGTACTCGTTCACGAAGGTCATCCAGCGGCGGTAATTGTCCTTCCACGCGACCTCGTGCTCGGTCGTCCAGTCGAACCAGTAGGAGCCGTGATGCTCGCGGCTCGGGCGATAGAAGTCCCATAGCGCGGGATGGGTATATTCGTCGTGCCACACCGCGCGGCTCATCCGCATCAGGTCGCGGCTGGCGAGATAGGCGGTGAAGGTGGGATCGAGCGCGAAGTTGCGCTCGAGCAGCGTCGACATCACGCTTTCCCATTTTTCCGAGCCGGGCTCGGCGGCCTGGAGCCACAGCTTGCCGGACTCGCCGAAGCGGTCCTGCTCGTCATTGTTGACAAATTCGTTGGGCCAGCGCTGGAGCTGGCGATCGGTGAACATCGCCTCGGGCAGGCCGTACCAATGTTCCATCGATTCGAGCCCGGCCTTGGACGTGTCGAGCACGTTGGCATAAGCGACCACCGGCTGGGCGTGGTGCATCGTGGTGTGGAGGCCGATCTTCCTGGCCTCGTCGATCGCGGCGAACAGCACGTCCTCGGCGCCGCCGATGAACTTGATGCCGTCGGCGCCGCGGCGCTTGGCCTCGTTGATCGCGGCGCGGGCGCTCACCGCATCGTTGACCGGGGTCGAGCGGATGCGATGGAAGAAGGGATAGATGTCGATCCGCGGCGCGACGATCTCGTTGCGCGCGCTGCGCGCCTTGACCTCGGCCAGCCATTCGATCGGCCGGTTGCTGCCGACCTCGCGCACGGTGGTGATGCCGCTGGCGATCCACAGCTTGAGCACATAGTCGGCGGGGACGCCCTGCTCGTCCTGCGTGTTGTGGAGATGCGTGTGCGCGTCGACGAAGCCGGGCATGACATAGTGGCCGGTCAAGTCGATCTCGTGATCGCCCGGCGCCGCGCGCGACTTGGGGTCGATCGCGCCGGGCACGCCGATCGTTCGGATCTCGGCGATGCGGTCGCCCGAGAGCACGATGTCGACCGGCCCCTGCGCGGGCGCGCCGGTGCCGTCGATCATCGTGACGTTGCGCAGCACCACGCGCTGGAACGGGCCGATGCCGAGCGTACGCCCCGGGATGATGTCGGCAGACGCCTTCGCCTCCTGCGGACGCGCGGTGACGGCGAGCGGCGCGGCGAGCATCGAAGCGGCGGCGAGCAGCACCGCGAAACTGGAAAAGCGAAGCGTCATCGGTCGACCTTCCGCGAAAAGGGTGGCTGGTGGCGCAGGGTTCACGCCACCAGCCGAGGGGGTGCTAGAACTTCATCCGCACGCCGGCGAAGAAACGCCGGCCGAGCGTATCGTAGAGCGATACGTCGACGTTCGCGTCGCCGACGAAGGTCGTGCCGAGGATCGGCGGCATCTTGTCGAGCAGGTTCTCGACGCCGAGCATGAAGGTGAACTGCTCGCTCGCGCGGAAGGTCGTGGTCAGGTCGAAATACCAGACCGACGGCGATTTCTTCACGATCGTGGTCACCGTTGGGTAGGCTTCGAGATTGCCGATCATCCGGCCCTGCGCGCGGATGTCGATCGGCCCGCTGCTGTAGGCGGCGCTGAGGTTGAGCTTGAAGTCCGGGATGATGAAGCCGCCGCTGCCCGACGAGCAGCCCGCGCCGTAAAAGCCCGCGCAATCCTGTGGCGGCACGCTGCTCAGCGTCTGGATCGAGCGTTCGAACAGCCAGCTCGCGACCCCCTTCAGGTCGAGCTTCGCATCCTCGCCGCCGATCCCGAGCGCGGGGGGAAGCGTGAAGCGATAGTCGATCTGGGCGTCGAGGCCGCGGACCTTGAGCGAACCGATGTTGTTGAGGTTGGTGCGCACATAGTCGATCTGGCCGCCGGGCAGGCGGAACACCGACTGGCAGGTCGGCGTGGTTGCGTCGAGATTGGTGTAGCAGTCGTTCAGCGTCTGCTGGGCGTTGACGGTGAAGATCGCGTCCTCGACCTCGACGTTGAAATAGTCGACCGTGAAGTTGAGCCCCGGGATGAACGGCGGCGAGATCACAGCGCCGACCGTATAGGTCTTCGATTTCTCCTCGCGCAAGTTGGGATTGCCGCCGCTCTCCTCGGTCAGGCCGAGCGTGGCCTGGGTGAAGGTGTCGATCTCGGCGGCGGGGATGCCCTGCGAGACGCAGAACTGCTTGAGCGCGGCGCTGCGGTTGTCTGCGCCGCTGCCCGGCCGGGCGCACGGGTCGGTGCCGCCGGTGAAGCCGCGGCCGACCGCCGAATAGAGCTCGTTGATGTTCGGCGCGCGGATCGCGCTGTTGTAGGCGCCGCGGATGCGGATCCATTTGACCGGCGCATATTCGCCGCCGACCTTCCAGGTGAACACCCCGCCGACGGTCGAATAGTCGGAATAGCGCGCGGCGCCTTCGATCGCGAGCGTCTCGAAGAAGGGCGTGTTGGACAGGATCGGAATACGCAGCTCGCCGAACACTTCCTTCACGTCGAACTCGCCGGCGAGCGCGTTGTTGGACGCCGCGCCATATTCGCCGTTGAGGTCCATCGCGCTGGGCGTCGACTGGTATTTGTCCTTGCGATACTCGACGCCGACCGCGATCGGCACCTCGCCCGCCGGCAGCTTGAGCAGCACGCCGCTGAGCGAGGCGCCCGCGACCTGGCGCTGGAAGATGTCGTAGCTGGCGCGCGTCGGCGTGAGGTAGGCGCCCGCCTGCGGGGTGATCGCACCAAGGCCGAAGATCGACACCGGCACGCAGCCCTGCACGCCCGAGCGGCAGACCGGCTGGCCGGCGCCGTTCAGCACCGCGTCGAGGCCCAGGCTGAGGCGAGTCTGGTTGATCACGCCTTCGCTGCGCGTGTCGGTGCGGTTGCGCAGATACTGGTAGAAGACGTCCCAGCGCCAGTCGCCTGCGCCGAGCTTGAACTCGCCGCGCAGCCCGCTCGTGATCGCATAGGACTGGCGCTCGTAGAAGCTGTCGCGCGTGCCGAGCTCGTCGGCGCGGCGGCCGCTGCCGACCACGGCGGCGGTGCCGTCATTGTCGGGATCGAAGATCGCGCGGTTGTTGATGAAGAACTGACGCACCGCGGGCGACAGCGCGACGCTGGTGGCGTAGTTGGGCACGAGCAACGTCGAGGACGCCGCGCCCGGCGTGACCGGAGTGAAGGAATCGGGCGCGAGCTGCGAGTCGTTGCGCGTGTTGACGTAGAAAGCCTCGGTATATGCCGTGATCCCTTCGGTGATGTCGTAGTGCGCGATCGCCGAGACGTTGACGCGCTCGACCGGGCGCTGAAGCAGATTGAACGGCGCGTAGTTGTAGGTGTCCTCCGGCTGGCAATAGGGCAAGGGCGTGCCGTCGGTGCCGAAGCGGATGCCGGTGATCGAGGTGCAGGTGCCGCCCGGGGTCATGTTGACGCCCACCAGCTGCGCGCGCTGCGCGGCGCTCAGCGGAACGCGCGTGCCGGGGATGCTGCCCGACCCCGAATAGACCAGCTGGCCGCCGATCTCCGCGAGCGGCACCTTGCCGAATGGCCGGCTCGCCTGCGTGATCGGGTCCTGCTTGGCCCAGCCGACGGCGAGCGCGATGTTGCCGCGGCCGTCCTCGAGATTGACGCCATAGGTGACGCCGAGCTTCTTCGACCCGGCGTCGCCGCGATCGGTGATGCCGGCCTGGGCCGACACCTGCAGGCCGCGGAAATTGTCGTCGAGGATGAAGTTGACCGCACCAGCGATCGCGTCCGAACCATAGACCGCCGAGGCGCCGCCGGTGATGATCTCGACTCGCTTGATCAGCGCGTCGGGAATGCTCGACAAATCGACCGAGCCGTTCGAGTCGGCGGGGATGAACCGCCGGCCGTTGA
The DNA here is from genome assembly GCF_039595165.1 of Sphingomonas sp. Taxonomy (GTDB): domain Bacteria; phylum Pseudomonadota; class Alphaproteobacteria; order Sphingomonadales; family Sphingomonadaceae; genus Sphingomonas. Next base: position 96,349 of record NZ_JBCNMA010000001.1, on the reverse strand, counting down.
CGAGCGTGAGCGTCCGCGTGGCGCCGAGGCCGCGCAGGTTCGCCGGCAGCACGCCCGCCCCGCCGCCGTTATTGACGGTGGACGTATTGCCCGCGGCAAGCTGCGGGTATTCGTTGAGCGTCTTTTCGAGCGTCACGCTGCTTGTGGTCTGGATATCCTCCTCGCCGACCACCGTGGTGGGGCTGGGAGCAGTGAGATCCGTGCGTACCAGGCGCGATCCGGTGACGACGATTTCGGGCTCCTGCGCCGCGCCTTCAGCCGGCGCGTTCTGAGCCATCGCTATTGCCGGTGCGCAGAGCAACGTTGTCGAAAGAAGCAACCACCCCGCGCGCCCAGTTGCGCGGAAACGGAAATCCGTACCCATAGTCGACCTCCCTGTCGGTCCGGAGCGCGATCCGCTCCCGATTTTCGTTCTTCCTGACGGTATCGGCTCTGTTCTGTATACGAAACACGATATACAAAGAACTGAACGAGTCAATGCGGGAGGAGGGCCATTCCCGGAATCGTGTTCTGATGGGGAGGTCGAGATGGGGATCGGTTTACGAAGCGGGGCTCAACTACCGGCCACGTTCGCGCTCGTCGGCGTCGGGCGGGCACCGCGGCCCCCTATATTGGCGCAACAGACTCAACCACTCTCGCGCCCGACCGCGCGGCGCGTCCCGCCTCCAAGCAAGGCGGGGATTGATGAGCGCCGATCTCTTTCATCTGCGCTCGGTCGCCGACCCGCAGGTCTCGCGCGACGGCAAGTTCGCGCTGTTCACCACGCATATGCCGATCGCATCGGCATGCCCCATACCCGGGTCTGGCAGCTCGACGTGGCGAGCGGCCCACCACGACGAAAGGCGGCCGAACCTAGTCCAGCGGCTTGAAGCGGATCGCCGTCCCTCCGCCGGGACGAAGCGCCAGCTCGAGCCGGTCGGCACCGGTGACGACGCGACGTTCGATCTCGAGTGCGAGCGGATTGTGCCGGAAGTCAGCATCGGGCGCGTCGCGATAGATCTGCGCCTCGTAGCGCTTGCCCGGCGCAAGGAAATCGAGCGGCTGGATCAACTTGCGCGGATTCTCGTCGGTCACCGCGCCGAGAAACCAGTCCCGCCCGCCGCGTGGCTGGCGGGCCACCACGGCATAGTCGCCGACCTCGCCAGCCAGTGTCTTCGACATCTCCCAGTCGGTCGGCACGTCGCGGATGAACTGGAAGGCGTCGAGCCGCGCCGTGTAATTCTCGGGCAGGTCGGCCGCCATGTGGATCGGCGAGTAGAGCACGACGTAGAGCGCCAGCTGCGTGGCCAGCGTCGACTGGACGCGGCGCGTCAGCTCGCTCTTTCCTTGGGTGAGGTCGAAAATGCCCGGCGTATAGTCCATCGGCCCGGCGAGCATTCGTGTGAAGGGCAGGATCGTCACATGCTCGGGCGGGTTGGTGGGGTTGCCCCAGGCGTTGAACTCCTGCCCGCGCGCGCCTTCGCGGCTGACCCAGCTGGGCCAGGTGCGGCGTAGCCCGGTGTCCTTGACCGGCTCATGCGTGTTGATCGCGATGCGGCGCTTCGCCGCCTCTTCGACGACATGCAAGTGATGGCGCACAAGATACTGGTCGGCGAACCAATGCTGGCCGCCTGCGGCATCGACCAAGGTGCCGCTCGGGCGGACATAGCCGGTCTTGATCACCGACACGCCGGCATCGGCATAGAGCTTGAGCGCGCCGGCGAGTTGCGCCTCGTAATTGGGCACGGCGCCGGCGGTCTCGTTATGCCCGATCAGCCTGACCCCGCGCGCCTTGCCATAGGCGGCCAGCGCGGGAAGGTCGAAATCGGGGTAGGCCTGGGTGAAGCTGAACTTGTCGCCATTGGCGATCCAGTCGCCGTCCCAGCCCTTGTTCCATCCCTCGACCAGCACGCCGTCGAAGCCGTATTTGGCGGCGAAGTCGATGTAGCGCTTGACGTTGGCGGTGGTCGCGCCGTGATAGGCGCCGCTGCCCCAGCTGGTCTTGTTGAGGTGCATCTCCCACCACACGCCGACATATTTGCCGGGCTTGAACCAGCTGACGTCGCCGAGCTTGCTGGGGTCGTTGAGGTTGAGCGTGATGCGGCTGTCGGCGAGCGCGGCAGCGCTGTCGCCGATCAGCACGGTGCGCCATGGCGTGACGAACGGGCCGGTCCTGCGCGCGGCGATGCCGTCGGGCAGCGGCATCAGCCACGCCTTGAGCGTGCCTGCGCCGTCGCCCTGCAGCAGCATGCTCGGGAAATCGACCAGCGCGGCTTCGTGGAAGGAAAGATGCAGGCCGTCCGCGCCCCGCATCGTCAGCGGCGTCTCGGCGAGCGTGATGCGGCGGGCGTCGGTCTGGGTGTAGAGATATTCGTCGCGGTCCGCGCCGAGCGCCTGGTACCACCAGGCCTGCCACGCGCCGGCCGGACGGAACTCGGTTCGCTCTCCCGCGACCTCGACAGCCTGACCGGTGGGGATCGCGTCATAGGCATAGCGAAAGCCAAAGCCGTCATCGAACAGCCGGAAGACGACGCGAACCGCGCGATTGAGCGGGGTGTCGCCGGCCAGCGTGACGGCGAGCTCGACATGATGGTCGCGGATCACCCGTTGCTCGCCCCAAGGCTGCTGCCAGCTGGTGTCGACCGCCCGCCGCTCGGCCCCGGTCAGCGCCGTGAACCGGGCGGCGGGCTCCCCCTTGAAGTCGAGGCCGAGGCGTCCGGGCGCGAACAGAATGTTGCTGTTGCGGCGGACCTCATAGCGCGCCTCGCCCTGCGCGACCGACACGCACAGCTCGATCACCTTGCCCGGCGACTGCGCGCATTCCGCGGCGCCGGCAGTGGCGGGCGCTACGATCAAGACCAGCAGGATGAGGATGCGCAGGATCATCGGGCGGTCTCTTTCGTGGAAGGCGGATCGGGTCGAACGGGGCGAGGCGCTGGCTCGCGCGGCGGCTCAGCCATGCGCGCGCGCCATGATGCGGGCGAGATACTGCTCATGGGTCGGCGCCTTGAGCACCTGTTCCCGCACGAAACCGAGCATGCAGCGAAGCTGTGCCTTCACCTCGTCGGGCGGGGTGCGGTCGATCGCGGGCGGATAGCTGTCGGGCACGATACCGTGGCCGATGAACAAGGCGCGCCAGCTGTCAGGGTGGAAGCTCTCCTCCTCGAACGAAGGCACCTCGCCGCGCGCCCGGAACAGGTCGATCGCATGCGCCACCGCTCGCGGCCGCGGCGCCGCGCGGCCCGCCGCCCAGAAGCGGCCCGCATATCGCGCCAGCGCATAATGTGCCGACTGAAAATCGCGCACTCGCTCGAACGCTGCATGCATCACGCGGTTATACTCGGCACGCCGGGCGGCGAAGCCGCCCATGGCGGCCGGGAAGCTCGCGAGCAGGTGCACCAGCCCGAGCTGGATCGCGTGCAAGTCCACGCTGTGCACCGGGTCGAACACGCATGCGGCCTCGCCGATCGCGATGCAGTTGCGCCGCCACGCCGTCCGCCGGCCGGGGTCGAGCGGCCGGACGATCGCGTCGTCCAGCGCCAGCCCGCTTGCCGACCGGGCACGGTCCAGCGCCTCGTCATCGCTGCACGTGCTCGAGGCATGGGCCTGCACGACGTGCGTGTGCGCGGTCGCGGGATGGAGCGCGGTCCACCCGCCTTCCCACGCGCGGATCTCGGCATAGACCGGGATCGGCGCGATGCCTGGTCCGCGCGCGGCGAGCATGCGATCGGCGGGAAACTGCGCGCGCCAGCTTTCGCGTGCCGGGTCGATCGCCGTGATCAGCGTCGCCTCGGGGCCAGTCGCGTCAACGAACACATCCCCCCCGATCCGCCCGTTCCCCGTCGCCAGCGCAACGATGTCGCCGCGATCCGGATCGAGCACGGGCCGCACGGTCTCAGCCGAATGGATCACGACGCCGGCCTTCTCCGCCAGCGATCTCAGGCTCTGCGCATAGGCGCGCGCCGGCAAATGATAGCCATAGTCGCTGCGGCCATAAGTCTCGGTCTCTTCGCCCGGGATCAGCAGCCGGCCCTGCCGTGCGGCGGCAGCAGCGAGCGAGAATTCCTCCAGCGGAACCGGCAACCCGTAACGGCGCGCCTTCAGCCAATAGGCGAAGAAATCCCCGCCCGCGATCGGCGCACCGGCCCCGCCATAGGCGTGGAGGAAGGCCGGCACCCTGCCCGCCGCATCGGCGAAGTTCTGGCCGAGCGAGAAGCAGCCGCCGACGCTGCGCAGCAACGCCGCCTCGTCGAGCCCGATGCGGTTGTGCAGCGCCTCCAGCGGCGGGAGCGTGGGATAGACATCAGCGGGGCCGTGCGCGCCAGGCAGCTCGACCGCCGCGACCGTGACGCCTGCCGGCTCCAGCGCACGCGCGAGCACCACTGCGCTCAGCCACAGCGCCGCGTCGCGCCCGGCCACGACGATGCGCGTCGGCAGGCTCATCGCGCGCGCTCCAGTTCGGCGTCGCCGCAATGGCCGGCGAGAAACGCGGCATGCGAGCCGGTGTCGATGGCATTGGCCGCGATACGCGCGCGCAGATCGCTCAGCCGCGCTTCGAGCTGATCGAGCGGGATGCGGTCCGCCAGCGGGTTCCAAGCGCGCGGCAGCACCCCCTGCCCCTCCAGCACCGCGAGCCAGCTGTCGCGCGAGAACAGGCCGAGCTTGTAGCCGGGCGCAGCGGCGCATTCTTCGAACAGCGCGATCTTGTGCGCGAGGCTGTCGGGCAGACTCATCGCGCGGACATGATCCCAGAGCGGCTCGCCGATGCGCGCATTGGCGGCATAGTGGAGCACGATGAAATCGCGCACGCGGTCGTAATGAACCTCGAACAGCCGGTTGAACTCGGCGGCGAGGCGCGGGTCGATGCCGGTCGCCCGCGTCGGCATCAGGCTGGCGAGATCGGTGACCGCGGCCTGGATCAGGAAGATGCTGGTGGATTCGAGCGGTTCCAGGAACCCGCCGGCCAGGCCGATCGCGACGCAATTGCCTGCCCATGCCCGGGCGCGGCGCCCGGCCCGGAAGCGCAGCAGCCGCGGTTCAGCGAGCGCGGGCGCGTCGATCGCCGCCATCAGCGTGGCATATGCCTCGTCCTCCGTGCAGAAGTCGCTCGCAAAGACATGGCCGTTGCCGGTGCGGTGCTGGAGCGGGATGCGCCAGGTCCAGCCCCCGCGCTGAGCCGTCGCGCGGGTATAGGGGGTGAGCGGCGCGACCCGCTCGCACGGCACGGCGAGCGCGCGGTCGCACGGCAGCCAGTGGCTCCAGTCGCACCAGTCAACACGCAGCGCCTCGCCGACGAGCAGCGAGCGGAACCCGCTGCAGTCAATGAACAAATCGCCGGCGATCATCTCCCCGGACTTGAGCGTCAGGCTCTCGACATGGCCGCCGGCCATATCGCAACCGACTTCCATCACCTGACCTTCGATCCGCGAGGCGCCGCGCGCGGTCGCCCAGTTGCGCAGGAAGGCCGCGTAAAGCCCGGCGTCGAAATGATAGGCATAGGCGTAGGTGGAGCGGATCGATTTCGGATCCTGGTCGGGCGGCTCGAACCCGTTCGCCCGCGCCAGCGCGATCGCATAGCTATAGTCCTGGAGCGATCCGACATTCCGCCCCGCCAGCCGCGCGCGCGCCCAGCTGTGCTGGAAATCCACCCCGGCCCAGGGTTCGCCGAACGTGCCGAACGGGTGAATGTAGCGGCCGCCGGGCCGGTTCCAGCCGACGAACTCGATGCCCAGCTTGATGCTGCCGCGCGTGTCGCGCAGGAACTCCGCCTCGTCCAGGCCGAGCATGTCGTTGAACGTCTTGATGTGCGGCAGCGTCGCCTCGCCGACGCCGACCGTACCGATCTCGTCGGATTCGATCAGGGTGATGCAATAGTCGGCCGGGTCGAGCAGCCGCGCCAGACCCGCCGCGCACATCCAGCCCGCCGTGCCGCCACCCAGGATCACGATCCTGAACTTGTCGCGGGAAGATGGCGGGAGGTTCGCCTGCATCTGCATGCCTCGACCGATCAGCGGGAGAAAAAGGCGCCGCCGCGACAGCTCGCAGCGGCGCCAAGGGAGAGCCTAGAATTTGAACCGTGCGCCGAACTGGAACCGCCGATCGACTCGGTTCCAGGCGGAGTCGAAATATTTGGGCGCGGCACCGGGCATCTGTGGCGAATCCCCGAAGATCTGCTGCTGATAGACGGTGGTGGTGTTGAGCAGGTTGCTCCCCTCGATCGACAGCTCGAGGAAGTCGGTCGGAGAGACGCGGAGCGACGCGTCGAGGAACCCCGCCGCCTTCTGAAACACCGGAAAGCCGATGCAGCAATCGAGGTTCTGGGTCAGGTAGCGCGACCGCCAGTTATACGCGATACGCAGGCCGATCGGCCCCTTCTCATACAGCGCCATCGCATTGAACGTGTGCGTCGAGATGCCGGCGAGGCGCCGCGAGTCGATCACGAAGCCGCTGCCGCCCAGCGCTTGCTGCCCCGCGCCGAACGCCCCGATATCGCCGCTCGAAGAGGCGGTGATCAAGTTCGAGTTGCGGATCCCCGACTGGTGGACATAGGTATAGTTGAGCTGCGTGCCGAGGCCGCTGAGCCAGCCGGGCAGGAAATCGAAGAAGGTCTGATAACCGACCTCCGCCCCCATCAGCCTGCCGCCCTTCTTGACGTTGCTCGGCCCGTTGATCTGCACGGTCTGGGTCGAGGCGCCGTTGGGGATGGTGCGCGTGAACTGGCCGTAGGAAATGGCGTTGTGCAGCTGCTTGTAGAACAGGCCGATCGTCAACGAGGTGCTGGGGCCCATATAGCGTTCGAACGACAGGTCGAACTGATCCGCGCTCAATGGCTTCAATGCCGCGTTGCCCGAATTCGCCGCGAACACGAAGTTGTAGCCGACGACATTGGCCGCGGTCTTCGGCGCGGTGGGGGAGTTGAAGACGATGTAGGGCGAGTCCGGCGTGGTGTTGATCAGCAGGTTGTTGATCGCCAGCGTGTTGCGCAACAGGCCGATGTCGGGCCGCGAAATCGCCTTGGAATAGGCGAAGCGGACGAAGTTCTTGTCGTCCAGCCCGAACCGCAAATTGACGCTCGGCAGCCAGTCGGTGCGTGAGGAGCGGAAGGTGTCCGGCGTCGCGGCGCCGTTCGCGAATGCGCGGATCGCCGGGGTCAGGTAACAGCTGATGTTGACGATGTTGTTGCCCGTCAGCGGCGCATTACAGGCAGGCAGGCCGTCGAAGAGGGTCGCCGCCGGAAACGCGATGCTGCCGATGCTGTCCTCCTCGGTGCGCACCACGCGCAGGCCGACATTGCCCGTCAGCGTGACGCCGCCGAACAGGGTCTTGTCGTTCCCGCCGAAGCGCAGCATGGCATAGGCCGCCTTGGTCCGCTCGCGGACCTGCATCACCTCGCCCGGCGTGAAGCAATCGTCCACCGTCGCCTCGGCACGGTCGCAGATCGCGGTATAGCCTGTGCCGAGCGGCGAGTTGGTCGCGGCGCCGCTCAGCGACGAGATCAGCCGCGGGAAGTTCCGCAGCGTCGCGCGGTTGAGATAGACCAGCGGCCCGTTGGGATAGGACTGCCCGTCGTAGAAATCGCCCAGGCTCGCCGATTCCCAGATGCCTGCGCCATAGCCCCGGAAGGGCGCGTGGCCGGCATTTCCGGCGCAATTGCCGGTGTCGGTCGGATAGGCGCCACCGGTCGTATTGTCGATGTTGAAGCCCGGCCCGTTGCAGTTCCAGCTCGCTGCGATCGGGGTCCAGTTGAAGGTCGAGTAGCGCACCTTCTGGCGGCGATTGGCGTAGCGCACGCCGACCTTGAGCGAGTCGAGCCAGCCGCCGTCGGCGAATTCATATTCCGCGTCGCTGCGGAAGGCGAAGGACTGGGCGTCGTTGTCCTCGACATGGCCCTGGATGAAGGGGAGCCAGTAATTGTGCGGGTTGGCGAGCCCCCCACTCGCATAGTTGACGTTGGACCCCGGCAGCAGCTCCACCCGCGGCGTGCCGTCCTTGTTCACGCTATACTGCATATTGGCCATCGACCCGGTCGCGACCAGGACGTCGTTGTTGTAGGTCGAGGCGTCGATGAACTGCACGTCGGCGCTGAGGTGAAGCCGGTCGGTCGGGTCCCAGCGGATGTTCGCGGAGAGGTCGCTCGTGCCCTCCTCATGCGCGAAGTTGCGCGCCTCGTTCTGGAAATAGAGGCCGTTGCGGGGATCGGCTCCGCACACGCCGGCGCCGCAATAGTTGACGAACGGCATCCCCGGAACCGCGGAGCCGGCGTTGATCGCCGCCTGCACGCTCTCGAACGTGCCGCTGAAGCTGCCGTGCGGCTGAGTGAGCAGGCCCGACCGCAGCATCCCGTCCGGCCCGAAGGTCAGGCCGCTGCTGCCGGCAAGCACGGAGCCCGAGCGCGGATTGAACGCGCGCGTGCCGAAGTAATTGCCGTCGAAGATCGTGTGGCTGGCGCGCTCGAGCCAGGCATTGGTGTAGTGCGAGTCGACATACTGCACCGTCGCCTTGAGCGTACCGGCGTTGTTCTCGAACTGCGCCGCGCCGGCGATGCCGCGACGCTTGCGGTCGTAGTCGACCTGCGAATAGCGGATGCCGTCGGGCGCATAGGCCCAGCCGCTGCCACCGAACGGGTTGGCGGTGCACGGGATGGTGCCATCGGCGGAAACGATCGCAAGGTCCGCCGTACCAAAGCCGGCGCTGCAGTAAGTGTCGATCTTGTCCATAATGACGCTCTCGGTGCGCGTCACCACATGGCTCTCGGCATAGTTGCCGAGGATGCCGAAGCGTCCGATCCCCGTCTCGACCGAATAGCTCACCAGACCTGAGAATTCATGCGTCCAGCGCTCGGATCGGTCGCCATAGTTGGCCTTGACGCTGCCGGTCACCACCAGCCCTTTCTGATCGAGCGGCAGGCGCGTGCGCAGGTTGACGGTGCCGGCGATTCCGCCCTCGATCATCTCCGCGGTCTGGTTCTTGTAGGAATCGACGCCCGCCAGCAGCTCCGGGGATACGTCGTTGAACTGCAGGCCGCGCGCCGAGTCGGCGGAGAAGCTGTCGCGGCCGTTGAACTCGGTGCGCACTTGCGTGAGGCCGCGGATCAGCACGCTGGTCGGCTCGCCCGACGGGTGGGTGCTGTCGTCGGCGGACTGGAGCCGGCCGACGGTGATGCCGGGCACGCGCTGCAGCGCCTCGGCGGCCGACTTGTCGGGGAAGGCGCCGATATCGGTCGCGGTGATCGAATCGACGAAGGTGTCGGCGTTCTTCTTGATGTTCTGCGCAGTTTCGAGCGCGGCGCGGACACCGATGACAACGATGTCGTCGCGTGGCGCGTCTTCTTGCGGAACTTCGCCCGAGGACGATTGCTGTGCGGCCGGCGCGCCATCCTGGGCCTGTGCTGCGCCTGCCAGCGCGATGATTGCGAGCGCCGCCAGCGATACGCCGCCGCGCAAAGCGGCATGACAGCCGCGACCCCAGTCGGTTCCCTTCATCCCATCCTCCCCATCACCGCCCCTTCGGGGTCGGCCTGCTACCAGCGGACCTGGGCACAATGTGCGGCCCAACTCATCTGTCTTGCGCAATTTTGCGTAAACTACGCAAAGAGGCAAGCACAATTTTGCACGACACATTCCGCGCATATGAGTGCACGTTATTCCTATTAATATCAGATATATATCTAATACCAGCTCAACACTGGCTCACCCTGATTCCCGGCGATCCACTGAATTCGATTGCAAGTAATGCAAATATTTGCATACAGGGGACGATGCGAGGCAGACTTCTCTCTCTTGCGCGCGCCGAATCGCGCGACGTCGCTGCGTCAGGCCGCGTCGCGCCGAGGGATCGCGAAGGTGCACAGCGCCGCCAGCGCCAGGGCGGCGGCGGAAAGGAGCAGGGCGGAGATCGCCTGCCCGTGGAACATCTGTCCGACCAGCGGGCCGAGCACCGTCGCCGCGACCAATTGCGGCAGCACCAAGAACATGTTGTGGATACCCATATAGACTCCGGCCTTGCCGGGCGGCACGGCACTGGCGACCATGGCATAGGGGATCGACAGGATCGCCGCCCAGGCGCAGCCGAGCCCGAGCGCGGACAGCCACAGCATCCGCGGATCGTCGATGACCGCGAAACCGAGCAACGCCGCCGCACCGGCGATCAGGCAGAAGGCATGCGTGGCGCGCCGTCCGATCCGCGCCGCGATCGGCGGGAGCAGGAACGCGCCGACCGCGGCGACTCCGTTATAGCCCGCGAACAGGATACCGACCCAGTCCGCCGCCGCGTGATAAGCGGGCGAAGCCGGATCGGCGGTGCCGTAATGGCGCGCGGCGACCGCGGGCGTCGCGTAGATCCACATCGCAAACAGGCCGAACCAGGTGAAGAACTGGACGATCGCGAGTCGTGCCAGCAGCCGGGGCATGTGCAGGATGTCTTCGACGATTTCGAGCATGCCGAGCGAACGTCTGCCCCGCCGGCGCAGCCACACCGCAGCGAGCTGGGCAAGCCCGAAGACCATCGCCATCGCCGCAAGCAGGTAGATCTCGCGCTTGCCCCCGGCGAACCACGCGGCCAGCCCCACCCCACCCCCGCCGAGCAGCCAGCCCATCCCACGGCGCGCCAGCGCCGCGGCGCCGGCCGCAGTCGGGATGACATGCGCGGCCGTCTGCTCCGGACCGACGCGGGCCGGGTGCTCGGACGTCGTCAGCACCGACCATCCCACCGCCAGGAACAGGCAGACGCCGCCGATGTAGAATGCCGCGCGCACCGACATCGGCAGCACGCCCGGCTCGGCATGCGCGCTGACCGCGAACCAGTTGGTGAGCATCCAGGGCAGCGCCGAGGCGAACACCGCACCCAGCCCGATGAAGAACACCTGCATCGCGAAACCGGTGGTGCGTCGACCCTCGGGCAGCTTGTCCGCGACGAGCGAGCGGAACGGCTCCATCGCGACGTTGATCGACGCGGTCAGCAGCCACAGCAGCAGGCTCGCGCTCCACAGGCTCTGCGCATTGGGCATCGCGAACAATGCCAGGGCGGCGAGCGAGGCACCCACGAAGATAAAGGGCCGCCGCCGCCCGAAGCGGCCCGAGGTGCGGTCGCTCAGATGACCGATCAGCGGCTGGATCAGCAGCCCCGCCGCGGGGCCCGCGATCCACAGGATGGCGAGCTCGTCGATATTGGCGCCGAGCGTCTGGAAGATGCGGCTCGTGTTGACGTTCTGCAGCCCCCAGACGATCTGCACCCCGAACAGGCCGAGGCACATGTTCCAGATCTGCACGAAGCGCATCGGCGGAGGATCGGCGCCATCGGCGCCGGCATGCTCCCCGCGTGCCTCTCCCCTTCCTTGCAAACTCACACTTTCGGTGCGTTAACCCCGCCGGTGCCGGCGAAGAGGTCAATTTGAGGCGAATGAACAGCACGGGCAACAACAATACGACGCTCGAGGATCTGGCACGGCTGGCCGGCGTCTCGATCTCGACCGTCTCGCGCGCACTCAACGACCATCCGTTGATCAGCACGCGGACCAAGCAGCGCATCTGGGCGCTGGCGCGCGATCACGAATATCCGTTTCGCCGCCACATGCCCGCCGCGCCGATCGGGGCGGAGGGGTCGATCGCGATCGTCACGCCGCACATGCGCGGCGGCCCGCTGCCGCTCTCCCATCCGTTCTTCCTCGAGCTCCTCGCCAATATCGGCGAGGCGGCGCGCGCGCGCGGCTGCGACTTCACCGTCAGCCATACCGCGCCGACCGACTATGACGACCTCGTCTCGGTGGTCACCACCAGCCGCGCGAGCGGCGTGATCTTCCTCGGCCAGAGCATGCTGCACGAGGAGTTCAACCGTCTGGCGGCGACCAATGCCCGCTTCGTGGTGTGGGGCGCGCGCATGCCGGGACAGGCCTATGGCACGGTGGGATCGGACAATCTGCTCGGCGGGCGCCGCGCGACGCTGCATCTCGCGCGGCTGGGGCGGAAGAAGATCCTGTTTCTCGGCGGCAGCGATCCCGAGGCCGAGCAGCGCCGCCGCGGCTATCTGGAGGGGCTCAAGGAAAGCGGGCTCGAGGTGGATCCCAAGCTCGCCGCGCAAGTCGAGTTCGAGCTCGAATCCGCCGAAGCCGCAGTCACGCGGCTGCTGCGCCGGCACATCGCGTTCGACGGCATCATCGCCGCGAGCGACCTGATCGCGCTCGGCGCGATCCGCGCGCTGCGCCGCGCGGGCCTGTCGGTGCCGCACGACGTGTCGGTGGTCGGCTATGACGACATGCTGCTCGCGCGCCTCAGCACCCCGGCGCTCAGCACGATCCGGCAGAACACGGAAGAGGCCGGGCGGAAGCTCGTGTCCCGGGTGCTGGATCCCAACCCCGATCATCAGCCCGAGCACCTGCCGACCGACCTGATCATCCGCGAGTCCTGCGGCGGCTGATGACAGCGACTACTCGTCCCCATCCACGAGGCGCGCAGGCCGTTAGCTTGCAACCCAGGGCCAACTTTGACGGCGCAGGAATGCGCGTCTCCGGCCGTCAACTGCGCCTTCGCCGGCACGGCCGGTAGATCACGATCCTGAGAGGCTGGTTCTCGATTCCGCCGTCTGCCGGACGATCGACGCCCGGCATCGATGCCGGAGGTACGCCGCGCGCATCACCGCATCGCGCCGACGTCCGCACGCGCGTCGCGTATCGAACTCAGATAAAGCGTGTCGCGAGGCGACCCCGCGACTCGGAAGGGAGCACCGATGACGGCTCATGGAGATTCCCCAGAACGGCACCGGGTGGTCGTCGTCGGCGCCGGGTTCGGCGGGTTATGGGCCGTGAAACGCCTGAAGGGCGCGCCGGTCGACATCACCCTCATCGACCAGCGCAACCACCATCTGTTCCAACCGCTCCTGTATCAGGTGGCCACCGCATCGCTCGCCCCGTCCGAGGTCGCCTGGCCGATCCGATCGATGCTTCACGGCCGCCGCGACGTCAGCACGATCCTGGGCACGGTGACCGGCGTGGATCCGGCAAACCATGCGGTGCACCTCGCCGACGGGAGCGAGGTGCCATATGACACGCTGGTCCTCGCCACCGGCGCGCGCCACGGCTATTTCGGCCATGACGAATGGGAAACGGTGGCGCCGGGCCTCAAGACGGTCGAAGACGCCACCGCCATCCGCAGCCACATCCTGCTCGCCTTCGAGGAGGCGGAGCGTGAGACCGATCCGGCCCGGCGCGACGCCTTGCTCACCTTCGTGATCGTCGGCGCCGGTCCGACCGGGGTCGAGTTGGCTGGCACCATCGCCGACCTCGCGCACGACACGCTCCCGCGCGAGTTCCGCGCGATCGACACGCATCAGACCAACGTGCTGCTCGTGGAAGCAGGGCCAAAGGTCCTGAACGGCTATCCCGACGACCTCTCGGCCTATGCGAAGCGAGCGCTGGAGAAGCTCGGCGTCGAAGTGAGCCTCGGCGCCGCGGTGACGCAGATCGAGCGCGGCGCGGTGACTTTCGGCGATCGGCGCGTCGCGGCGCGAACGATCATCTGGGCGGCAGGCGTGCGTGCTTCGCCGGCGGCGGAATGGTTGGGCGCGCCGGCTGACCGGAACGGGCGGATCATCGTCGCGCCGGACCTCAGCGTTCCCGGCCATCCGGATATCTTCGCGATCGGCGACACCGTGGCGGTGACCGCACCGGACGGATCGCCGGTGCCGGGCATCGCGCCCGCAGCGAAGCAGGAAGGAGCCTTCGTCGCCAAGGCAATCCGGCGGCGGCTCGCGGGAAGCCCCGAACGACCGCCGTTCCGCTATCACCATGAAGGCAGCCTCGCCCAGATCGGCAAGCGCCAGGCCGTGATCGATTTCGGCTGGCTGAAGCTGCGCGGCGCGATCGCCTGGTGGCTATGGGGGATCGCGCATATCTATTTTCTGGTCGGAGTCCGCTCCCGGCTGAGCGTCGCGCTCAACTGGCTGTGGATCTACACGCGCAACCAGCGCAGCGCGCGGCTCATCACGCGGTTCGAGGGCGAGCAAGCGGTCGACTGAGGCTCAGCTTGCTGGCGCGAGGATCGCCGACAATTCTTCCGGGGACGTGACCAAGCCCTTCTCGGTCAGGTAACCCGAGACGAGCGCGGCCGGGGTGATGTCGAACGCAGGGTTGCGCGCCGGCGAGACCGAGGTCGCGACGCGACGCAGGACACCGGCGTCGTCGGGGCCGCTCACGAAGCGTACTTCGTCCGCCGACCGCTCCTCGATCGGCACGCTCGCGCCGTCGACGGTAGCGGAATCATAGGTGCTCGACGGCAAGGCGACATAGAAGGGCACGCCGTGCGCCGCCGCCGCCAGCGCTTTCAGATAGGTGCCGACCTTGTTGCAGACATCGCCATTGGCGGTCACCCGGTCGGTGCCGACGATGACCATGTCCACCTCGCCACGCTGCATCAGCAGGCCGCCGGCATTGTCGGTGATGAAGCTGTGGGGCACGCCGTGACCGGCCAGTTCGAAGGCGGTGAGCGCGCCCTGGTTGCGCGGCCGGGTTTCGTCGACCCAGACGTGCAGCGGGACGCCCTGGTCGTGGGCGAGATAGAGCGGCGCGGTTGCGGTGCCCCAATCGACCGTCGCCAGCCAGCCGGGATTGCAATGCGTCATGACGTTGACCGGGCCGTCTTTCGCGCGCGCGAGTTGCTCGATCAGCGGCAGTCCCGCCTCCCCGATCGCGCGGTTCGCGGCGACATCCTCGTCGCAGATCGCAGCGGCACAGGCATAGGCGGCGGCAACGCGCTCGGCCGGCGCGAGCGGGCGCACCGCGGCATGGATGCGCTCGAGCGCCCAGCGCAGGTTGACCGCGGTCGGGCGCGTGCGCAGCAGCGCGGCGAACGCCGCCTCCAGTGCCATGTCGGACGGATCCTCGCGTAGCGCCAGGGCAAGGCCATAGGCGGCCACCGCGCCGATCAGCGGTGCGCCGCGCGTCGCCATGTCGGCGATCGCCATGGCCGCATCCTCCATGCGTGCCAGGCGCAGGGGCTCGACCGACCAGGGCAAGCGGCGCTGGTCGAAGATGCCGACGCTCCACCCGTCCGGTTCGAGCCAGATCGAGCGGGTCGCTTCGCCTGCGATCTTCATGCCGGAATATCCTCAGCCAGGATGGTCGCGAAGCTCGCCGCGACGGGGTAGGACACGTCGGCGGGCGCATCGCCACGCGCGAGGAGGATACCCGGCATGCCTGCTGCGTGCGCCGCGTCGAGCTCTTCCGCCACGTCGGACAGGAACAGGATCGCATCCGCCGGCAAGCCGATCTCGCGCGCGATCGCCGCATAGGAGCCGGGCTCGCGCTTGCCGCCTACCGCGGTGTCGAAATAGCCGGCGAAGAGCGGGGTCAGGTCGCCATGATCGCTATGGCCGAACAGCAGCTTCTGCGCGGCGACCGAGCCCGAGGAATAGACGTAGAGCGCGATCCCGGCCGCATGCCAGCGCCGCAGTCCGTCGACCGCATCGGGATAGACATAGCCGGAGAGCGCGCCCGCGGCATAGCCGTCCGCCCAGATCATGCCCTGCAGCGTCTTGAGCGGTCCGATCTTGCGATCCGCGTCGTGCCAGGCGAGCAGCTGCGCGATGCAGCTTTCCACGTCCAGCTCCGGATCGCCCGCCTCCTGCCGAACCCCTTCCAGCACTGGCGCGACCGCATCGGGGTTGGCGCGCACGAAATCGGCGAGCCGCGCGCGCGCATAGGGGAACAGCACCTCCGCCACGAACGCGATGCTCGAGGTCGTGCCCTCGATATCGGTCAGGATCGCCCGGACGTTCACGCGGCGCCGTCATAGTGCGGGATCGCTTCGGCGATCGGATCGCCGGTGAAGCGCGCGACCCAGCCGTCGGGCGTGGTGAACAGGCGGATCGCAGTGAAGCGCGGGCGCTTGCCGGTATCGAACCAGTGGCGCGTGCCGGCGGGCAGGACGATCAAGTCGCCCGCCGTGCATTCGAGCGCATGCACCGTCCCGCCGCTGCGGATGTAGAACAGGCCCGATCCTTCGACGAAGAAGCGCACCTCGTCATCGTCATGGACGTGCTCGGCCAGGAACTTGGCGCGGAACTCGGCGCGCTGCGGATGATCCGGCGTCAGCCGTGCCACGTCCCACGATTGATAGCCGCCGCGCGCCTTCAGCCGCTCGATCTCGTCCGCGAAGGCGGCGAGGATCGCCGCGTCGCTCGTATCGTCGCCGAGCGACGCGGCGTCCCAGTGCTCGAGATATACGCCGGTCGGCGCCAGCGCCGCGACGATCGCGTCGCGATCGGTGAGGTCGTGCTGCGCCGCATGCGGGGCGGTGTCGTGATAGCCGGTCAGCCTGGTCATCGTTACGCTCCTTGCGCCTTCGCGGCTTCCCATTCGCATGCCAGCAGATATTCGCTGCCCTCGGCCACCGCTTCGGCCGCCGCCATCGTCGGACCCCAGGCATAGAGCCCGTGTCCGCGGATGTAGAAGGCGGGCAGCAACGCCGGCTGCGCGGCGAGCAAGGTACGCAGCTCCTCGGCCAGCGCCGTCATGTCCTGGCTGTTCTCGACCAGCGGCATCGCGACATCGACGGCATGGGTATCGATGCCGGGATAGACTTTCAGCAGCTCATAGCCGGACAGAACGATCGCGTCCGCCTCGGCGAGCTTGCGGCTGAGCACGACCCCCGCGATCGAATGGGTATGGAGGATCGCGCCGGCCGACGGGTCGAGCTCGTAGATCAGGCAATGGAGCAGCGTCTCGGCAGAGGGCTTCTTGGCGTCGAGCGGGGCGCCGCGGGCGTCCACGCGCATGATCTGTGCCGGCGCCAGCCGCCCCTTGTGCGCGCCCGAGACGGTGACCGCGAGAGTCCCGTCCGCCAGCCGCATCGAGTAATTGCCCGCGGTGGCCGGCGCCAGGCCGCGCTGGTCGAGCCGGTTGCCCGCGGCGATGATCGCGTCGGCGGCTTCGGCGAAGCTGGTCACGCGACCGCCCGGCGGAACACGGCGAGCCGTTCGATGGCGGTGTCGAGCACGGCGCTTTCCTTCGCGAAACAGAAGCGGAGATAGTTGGTCTCGGCACGCTCGACATAGAAAGCCGAGACCGGGATCGCCGCGACGCCGGCTTGATCGATCAGCTGATCGGCGACCGCGAGATCGTCCGCGGGCAGCCCTGAGCCGGCGAGATCGACCGTCACGAACCAGGTGCCACGCGCCGGGAGGACGCGGTAACCGGCCTCGCCGAGGCCGGCGACGAGACGGTCGCGCGCAGCCTCGAACCGCGCGCGCTGGGCGTCGTACCAGACCAGCGGCAGGGCGAGCCCCTCGGCCACTGCCCATTGCAGCGACGGCGCTGTGGTGAAGGTGAGGAACTGGTGACGCGCGGCGATCGCGGCGGCGATCGGGGGTGCGGCGACCACCCAGCCGACCTTCCACCCGGTCAGCGCGAAGATCTTGCCCGCCGATCCGATCTTGACCGCGCGCTCGCGCAAGCTCGAGATATGCAGCGGCGAGACGTGCGGCGCGCCGTCCAGCAGGGTCGCCTCCCACACCTCGTCGCACAGCAGGAACAGGTCGTGACGCTCACACAGCGCGCCGACCGCCTCGAGCGTCGCCATGTCGATCGCGGTGCCACTGGGGTTGTGCGGCGTGTTGAGCACGATCAGCCGCGTGCGCGGCGAGATCGCGGCCTCGAGCGCTTCGAGGGGCAGCGTCCAGCCCGGCGGCTGGAGATCGATCAGCCGCGCGGTCGCGCCGACACGCTCGACCAGCGGCAGGTAGGAATCGTAGAGCGGCTGGACGAGGATGACCTCGTCGCCCGGCTCCAGCAGCGCGAGAAAGGTGGCGGCCAGTGCCTCGGTGCCGCCGGAAGTGACCACGATCTCCTCATCCGCGACCGTGAGCTGTTGCGTCCCGCGGTAATAAGCGGCGATCGCGTCGCGCAGCGTGGGAAGCCCGCGCATCGGCGGATACTGGTTCGACCGCTCGCGCACCGCGCGCGCGGCGGCGTCGAGCAGCTCGGCGGGCTCCGGAAAATCGGGAAAACCCTGGCCGAGATTGATCGCGCCGCGGGCCTGCGCCCGGCGCGATGTGCTCTCGAAGATCGTCGTCGAAGGGGAAATGGCAATTCGTCGGGTCACGTCCATCCTCCCTTCCGGTTGCGAGATGACGAGATCATGACAGTGGCTTGCGCGCGACGGAAGCGAAATGGCGACGCCGCAGCCCGCCGCCGATGGCGTCGCGGTCGCGAATCGTGCACATTGCGGCCATGTCAGGGGAAGCGGCGGCGCGCTGGTGGTGAAACGATGCGGTCGCGCCGCGCTGCAGCGAATCCCGCGCCTTCGCCGCCGGGATTTCGGCTGAGCCATGGCCGATCGAAGCGACGATCCGGACGCAGACCTCCTTGCCGGCGCGCTCGCCGGCGAGCGCGAGGCGTTCGGCCGATTGCTCGAGCGGCATTACGATCGCATCCATGGCTTGGCGTGGCAGCTGACCGGATCGCGCGCCGACGCCGACGATATCGCGCAGGACGTTTGCTGCACGCTGGTCGAACGGATCGGCAGCTTCCGGGGCGAGGCCAGGTTCACCACCTGGCTGTGCGGCATCGTGTTCAACGCGTGCCGCGACCTGCATCGCCGCCGCCGGTCGTTCAGCGGCTTCGCCCAGCGGTTCGCGGTGGTTGCAGGGCTGGCGCCAGGGCCGGATGGGCGCGACCTTCACGATGCGATGTGGGTGAAGAGCGCGATCGCCCGCCTGCCCGCGGCCTATCGCGACACGGTCGTACTGGTCGCCGGCCAGCAGCTCACCCATGCCGAGGCGGCGGCGATCATGGGCGTCGCCGAAGCGACGGTGTCGTGGCGCATGCACGAGGTGCGGCGGCTGCTCGCCGGACGGCCGGACACAGACGCCTGAAGCCGCTTCGAAAAAATCTCCAACCCTCTCCAAGGATTTCCCGACGCGGCGCGTCGAAGGGAAATGCGGACGATATCGCCCGCTACAACCAAGGGAGAGAATCATGCCCCGTTTGCCTCAGGTGATCGCGACCGGACTGGCGCTGACGTTCGTCGCGTCGTGCGCCGGCGCCGACAAGCCACTGTCTTCGACCGGCGATCCCGTCGCGCAGGAGGCGAAGGAAGCACAAGCCGCATCGGACATCGTCGTGACCGGCACGCGCATTGCCCGCCCGGACCAGCGCGCTCCGACGGCGGTGACCCTCGTCGCGTCACCTTCGGCCCCGCCGCCGCCCACCCTCGCCAGCCGTGCCTATGCCCCCCACGCCGAGCGCTGGCCGGGCCGTCCCTATTATCGCGATACCGGCCGCGACAAGTTCACCACCACGGCGCAAAATGCGTTCAAGATCGCCCGCGAGGAGCCGGTGTCGACCTTCTCGCTCGATGTCGACACGGCGTCCTATTCCTTCGTCCGGGCCTCGCTGAACCAGAATGTGCTGCCCCAGCCGGCGGCGGTGCGGACCGAGGAGCTGGTCAACTATTTCCCCTATGACTATGCGCCGGCCCGCGCCGCGGCCGAGCCGTTCAGCACGCATGTCGCCGTGTTCCCAAGCCCGTGGTCGCCCGGCCGCAAGCTCGTCCGCATCGGCGTGAAGGGCTTCGAGATCGCGCGCGCGACGCGGCCCCGCGCGAACCTCGTCTTCCTGGTCGACACCTCGGGGTCGATGAACGCGCCCAACAAGCTGCCGCTGGTCAAGCAGTCGCTGGCGATGCTGCTCGAGCAGCTCGACGGCAACGACAGCGTCGCCATCGTCACCTATGCCGGCACCGCCGGCACGGCGCTCGAGCCCACGCCGGCGAGCCGCAAGGACCGGATCCTGGCGGTGATCGATCGGCTCGGCGCGGGAGGCGGCACCGCCGGGGCCGAGGGCATCCGCCAGGCCTATGCGCTCGCCGCGCAGAATTTCGATGCGAATGGCGTCAACCGGGTGATCCTGGCCACCGACGGCGACTTCAACATCGGCATCACCGACCAGAACGAGCTCAAGGGTTATATCGAGCGGGAGCGCGGCAAGGGCGTTTTCCTGTCGGTGCTCGGCTTCGGCATGGGCAACTACAACGACGCGCTGATGCAGGCGCTCGCGCAGAACGGCAACGGTGCCGCCGCCTATATCGACACGGTCGGCGAAGCGCGGAAGACGCTGGTCGACGAGGCGACCTCGACGCTGTTCCCGATCGCCAAGGACGTGAAGATCCAGGTCGAGTTCAATCCCCGCGCGGTCGCCGAGTATCGCCTGATCGGCTATGAGACGCGCCTGCTCAATCGCGACGATTTCGACAACGACAAGGTCGATGCGGGTGATGTCGGATCGGGCCAGACGGTGACGGCGCTGTACGAGGTCGTGCCCGTCGGCGGACCGCGCACGATCGGCGACCTACGCTACGGCATCCAGGTCGGCGCACCGCGCTGCCCGGGTTGCGGCGCCGAGGAGCTCGGCTTCGTCAAGATCCGCTATAAGCTGCCCAAGTCCGACACGAGCCGGCTGATCTCGACCCCGATCGACCGGCGGGTGCAGTACGCGCGGTTCGAGGACGCGCCGCAGGATGCGCGCTTCGCCGCCGCGGTCGCGGGCTTCGCCGAGCTGCTCCGCGGCGGACGCCACAACGGCGCGCTGACCTTCGACGACGTGCTCCGCATGGCGAGCGCGGCGCGCGGCGAGGACGGGTTCGGCTATCGTTCCGAATTCCTCCAGCTGGTGCGCACCGCGAAAACCGCGCGCTCGATGGCGGCGCTGGAACGATGATGACGGAGGGGTGCCGCAGCGCGGCGGCGGTACCCCGCTGTCCGCGCGAAGGCCGCGCGATCGTGCTTTCGACCGGGCGGGGATTGCCGCTATAGGTCGACCCATGCCCGTACCCAGCCTTCATCGCGCGCCCGGCTCCGGCACTCGCCGACAGGTTGGTCGGGAGGCTTGAATGGACCAGGATGATCTCTCCGGCCTGCTGCCCAAGCCCCCGCCGCCGCGCCCGGCCCGGCGCGACGCGGCGATCGCGGCGGCGATGCGGCGGTTCGACGGGGTTCCCGATGCACCCGCCGCCGAGCCGGAACGCCCTCGCGCGCCGCGATGGAAGGCACGGTGGGGACAGATCGGCGCGTTCGCTTCGATCCTTCTCGTCGCGGTGATCAGCATCCCGATGGCTCTTGAGACGCCGCCCGGACGGCCGCCCGCCGCTCAGCCGCCCGCCGCTCAGCCGGACGTCCGCGCCGTCGAGCGTCAGGCGAATGCCGGCGCGCCACAGCCCGTGGCGACCAGCGCACCGGCTCCCGCGGCGCCCGCCTGGAAGCCCGGCGCGGCGCCTTCCGCAACGGCCGCGACCGCTCCGGCGCCGAGGACGGACCAAGCCGCGGCACGCGGCGAAACGGCGCAACGCGAAGCGCCGACCTCAGGGTTCGAGGAGGCACCGCTTGCGAGCGCCGCACCTCCTGCCCCGCCTGCACCTGCGCCTCCCCCGCCTGCGGCGCCGAGAGCCCCCGCGCACGTCGCCGAGGCAAAGCAAAGCGCGCCTGCGCCGGAGCCCTCGATCGTCGTGACGGGCAGCCGGGTGCGCCGCCCTGAGATGGCATCCGCGTCGCCCGTCACCGCGGCCGGTGAGGCGAACGTGGCGGACGGCGACGACATCGTGGTTTCGGGGGCCAAATTGTCCCGCGCGCGTGCTGCCGTCGCGCGGCGCGGCGACTGGAATGCCTGCACGGTTAACGACCCCGAGCAGAGCCTGCGCGGCTGCAGGCGCCTGGTGAATCCGGCTGCGAAGGGCGCCGCAGGCATTGCCGCCGCGCGGCTCGCCGATGGGCTGGCGTTGGGCTGGCGGCAGGACTGGGACCGCGCGATCGACGCGTTCGACCAGGCGATCGCGCTGGACCCGAAACTCGCCTTCGCCTATCTCAATCGCGGGCTCGCCCATCAGCGCAATGGCGAACTGGCCCGCGCTGCGGCCGATCTCGACCTGGCGGTGCGCCATGCGCCGCAAGCCGCGCGGGGCTATTACAATCGCAGCATCGTCCGCCAGCAGCGCGGCGACGCGAAGGGCGCCACGGCCGACGCCAAGCGCGCCGCGAGGCTGGATCCGCGTTACGAAGCCGTACTGGAATAGCCGCGGCATGCGAGGAGCGGCGCGATGCAGATGGTATTCATGGCCGGCGGCCTGGTTCACGCCTTTCGGAAGAGACCGTGCGCGCGCCCAAGCCGATGGTCGAGATCGGCGGCAAGCGTATCATCCTGCACGTCATGGACATCCATTCGCGCTACGGCTTCACCGATTTCGTCGTCGCGTGCGGCTACGAGATGCTGCTCATGAAGAAGTTCTTCCACGATCTTCACTTCATGACCAACGACTTCACGGTCGCGATCGGGAACGGACGGGTGGCATCGGCGAGTATCTCGGCCGTATCTTCCGGCAGGTCGAAGGACGGCCGCGGCCGATCGTCGAGGCGGAGATCGGGCGCGCCGGACCGCATCCGCTGCGCGCCGTCACCTACGGCGTACGCGACGAGATGCGCGGCTGATCAGCGGGACACGTAAAGGCGGACACTGTCGGCATCCTCGACCTTGCGCAGGGAGAGCGGGACCATGCGATAGCCCCGTTCCCGGGCGAACGCATCGAGCGCCGCATCGGTTTTCCCCTCCATCCCCGTCAGGATCGCCGCCGGCGGCCGTGCGCGCAACATCGCCGGGATCTCGTCGGGCGTGACGAAATAGTCATAGTGCCGCCGTTCGTTCGCCGGCACCCATTGCGCGGCGCGAACCTGGAACTGTCCGAGCGCGAAGTGCGGGTAGACCGGCAGATGTCCTTCCTCCACGTGAATCGGGGACAAGGTCGCCACCGGGCCGTCCACGCCCCGTTCCTTCATCAGTGCGGTGATCGCCGCCCCATCGCGCGCAACCCGGAAGCCCGTCCACCCGCTGGCATTGGTCACTCCGGCGAGCGAAGGCAGCAGTAGCGGCGCACCTGTGACCACCGTCAGCACCAGCACCGCCGCCACCAGTGGCCACGCGAGATTACGCCCCGGCGTATCGAGCGCGCTGAACAACAGGCCGATAAGAACGATGGCGAAAGGTAGCGGCGGCGTGAAATATTGCGGAAATGACGGACTCGGCGCGAAGGAGATGACCGTCCCGAACGTCGCGAGGCTGGCGACCAGCAGGTGCGGCCAGCGCACCGCCAGCGTCTCTCGCCGGACAACGGCGATCGCGACGAACGACAATAGCAGGACCAGCATCAGCATCGGCACCCCCGACAGCCACAGGCGATGCGTCAGCAGCAGCTTGCCGGCGATACCAATCACCTTGGGATCAGCTGGATCGGGATGGGCCGCCCAATAGGCGAGCTGCGGCCCGCGATGCGCGCTGAACACATGCGCGATGAACCCCTCGGGATCGGCCAGCGCATAGACGATGGATGGGAGGCCGCCGATGATCCCGCCGATCAGGAGCGGTAGCGCCACCCGCGTCAGACGATTGCGCAATGGCAGGTCCGGCGGCACCAATAGCGCGGCCACCCCGAACGGGATCAGCAGCACGACATAATTGGCCTTGAACCCCGCTGCGACGGCGAGGAGGAATCCGCTCGCCAACGCAAGCACCGGCGAGGGCCCGCTCCGGTCGGCGGCGCGCAGGAACAGGAAGAGCCCGAACAGCATGAAGGGCACCGGCAGAAAATTGTTGGTTGCCGTCATCCCGGTCGCGTTGAGGAACATCGGATTGAGGACGAGCAGTGCGAGCATGAGCCCGCCGATCAGCGCGCTTCGCACATAGGCGCGCGCGATCAGCCACAGCGCGGCGATCGTCGCGATCCAGGCGGCGGCGGTCAGGAGCCGGCCGATCAGCAGATAATGCGTATCCCCGAACAGCGCGAAGGCTCCCGCATAGAGCAGCGCGATGTTGGGCAGGTGGGTGAACCCGATTCCCGAATAGAGCGGATAGTCGCCGAACAGGACTCCCGCGGAGACGTAGAATTGCTCATCGTGCTGCAACGGATAGGTCATGATGCGTGCGAACAGTGCGAGCAGGCACAGCGCGCCGGCGGTGATCGCGGCGGTTCGCCACGGCCGGCGGAGCGCACCGGGCCATGCTCCCGCGCGGGAATCAGATTCTTCCCGGACCGCAGTCTTCAACATCATGATCATCCCCGCCGTCTATGGATGCATGGATACTCCGAAGCGGCTGCTCGCGCGGGTGGGCAGGAGGAGTACCCCGAGGGTTCCCCCCATCGTCGCGCCGCCCGGTGCTAGAGCGGAACCGTGTCCGGCCCGCCCGGACGCCAACCGGGAGCCGAAGCCGCCGTGGATTGCGCCAGTTCGTTCTTCGCCGCCGCGCCGGAGCGGATCACCACTCGTGACGAGGCACGCTTCTTCGGCTTGCTCAAGACCGCGAACAACACGTTCAAGCGCACCGAGCCGTGCCGACTGGCGAAAATCGACGCGGCGCTGGTCGCGACCCTTGCCGCCCATGACAGCCCGCTCGGCGACGTGCTCGACCTCGGCATCTCGTCGGGCGTCACCACGCTCGAGCTGATGGAAGCGTTGCGTGCCGCCGGGCATGCAGTGGAGGTGACCGGCACCGACCGGTCGGTGCGGGCGCGGCTCGTTACGCTTCCCCATGGCTGCCGCGCGCTCGTCGAGCTCGACGGCCACGTCCTTCAATATGAGGTGTTCGGGCGCGCGGTTCGCCCGTGGGAACGGCGGCTCGACCGCTGGACCGGGATGGCCGTCCTGCGCTCCCTCGTCGAACGGCGACTGCGTGAGCCCGCCATGGCGCGCGCCGCGGCCGGCGAAGGCCAGGAAGTCGCTTTGCTGAGCCCCCGGCTGCGGCACGCCGGCGCGTTCCGCTGGCACGAGGACGACATCACGCGCCGCAACCCGGCCTTTGTCGCGCGGTTCGACCTGGTGCGCGCGGCGAACCTGCTCAACCGCCATTATTTCGAGCCGGACGCGCTGCGCGACGCCGTCGCCAACACGATCGCCTATCTTTCCGGTCAGGGGGCATGGCTGCTCGTCCTGCGCACGCATGGCGCATCCGACCATCGCGGCACACTGTTCCGCATGGACGAGGCGCGGCGGCTGTCGGTGGTCGAACGCCACGGTCCGGGATCGGAGGTCGAGGATCTGATAATGGAACTCGCCGGCTGATCTAGCGCACCGCGCGACCCGCCAGCCGGGACTCGTGGGCGTAGTTCAGGAATTCCTCGAGATTGGCCCAGCCATTGCCGTCCCTGTCGCTCCACGCATCGTTGCGCGCCGGGTCGAGCCCGTGGTGACGTTCCCAGGCATCGGACATCCCGTCGCGGTCCGCATCGGCATAGGGGCTGCCTGCGCGCAGTGCCGGAAGGACGTGGTTATCGCGGCCGATCTTGCCGGCCCGCGTGCGGACCTCCTCCGCGATCCGCAGGTCGACCGCATCGCGCGGAAACGCCCCTGCCCCGCCGAGCACCTGCGTATAGGCCGCTCGCGCGTCGAGCACCGTGCTCTTGAGCGGGCAGACCGGCGCAGAGACGAACGCCTGCTGCGCGATCGGCGCGAAGACCACGCGATCGCCGTCGATCACGTTCCCGGTCTGATAGATACGCGCGCTTCCGGTCGAGCCGACCAGCGGCCGGTCGATGGCATAGGCGCGTCCCGCGGTACTCGGTCCCTGCCTGTAATAGTTGCCGACGATGTTCGCCGGCGTGCCGCCATAGCTCTCCCACACTTCGGTGAACTGCGAGCTCGCATTGTACAGCACGTTGTTGATCACCTCGACGCAGGAGCCGGGCGGAAAATTCACGTCCGGGTTGCGGTCGCCATTGTGCGCGCAGAGGTTGCGGACGAAGCTTAGCTGTTGGGGCCCCTTGGGGTCGCTCGACAGCAGCGCACACTTGTCGTGGCGCGGCACGCCCTCGGCGAAGATCGACCAGGAGATGGTGATCGCATCGTTCTGCGCATAGCCGCCGACATTCTCGTCGAGCGCCCAGGACGCGCTGACATGGTCGAGGATCACGTTGCGGCTGTTCTCGATGATGAACGCGCTGTTGGCGCCGCGCTGCTCACCCGGAAGGTCGGTGCGCACGCGGATGTGGCGGACAATGACGTCATGCGAGTTCTTGACGACGAAGGGCGTGAAGGCCTGCTTGCCACCCGAATGGGTGAGCAGGATGCCGTCGCCTGGCGCGGTCTCGCCGGCGATGGTGACATAGGGGTGCACGATGATCGGCCGTTCGCGGACATAGCGGATCACGCCGGCCACGCGGAACACGCAGACGCGGGGACCCACCGCCTCGATGCACGCGCGAAGCGAGCCCGCGCCCTCGTCGGCGAGCGTCGTCACCGCGATGATCCGCCCGTCACGCCCGCCGCGTGCGAAGCGGCCATGGCCTTCGGCGCCCGGGAACGCCAGCCGGTCCGCCTGCGCCACGCGCGCCAGCGGACGCTCGACGATCGGCTCGTCATCGGCTGCCTGACACGATGCGGTCATCGAGCAGGACAAGATGATGGCGAGTATCACCGCGGCAGGGCGCGTCGCCCGGGAGAAGAAGGGTCCAGAAGCGCTATGGGCCATCGTCATCCTCAAAACCGGGCGCGAAGCCCGACCTGGAATTGCGCACGCGAATACTCGTCCAGCGGATCGTGCGCCGAGCGCCGCGCATAGGTCGCGCCGGCGAAGAGCGAGAAGCGGCGATCGACGAGATACTCGCCCTCGGCCGCCAGGCTCCAGCTATTCAGCGTGTCCGCGCCCGGCCCGCGATACCGGCTCTGCGTCCAGCCGGCGCGGCCGTAAAGCAGCACATTGTGATAGGCTTCTTGACTGACCGTCACCGCGAGCCGCGTGTCGGTTCGGCCCGTCGCCCCGGCGCGCGCAGTGGCGACATCGCCACGGAACAGCTGCGCCGTCACGGCGGTACGTGCGCGGGGTGCCCAGGTGAGGTCGCCGCTCAGCGCGAACCCGGTGTACCCGTCCAGCACGCCGTCATCCGGGTCGAAACGGAACAGACCGGCGCCGATCCGACCGCGCAGCCGCGCGCTGACCTCGCGGCTGACGCCCGCGAGCACGCCATAGGTGGTGGCGTCGCGATTGATCCCGCTGATGTCGAACGCGGTGCGGAAGTTCCGCCGATTGACATAGCCTTCGACGAAGAAGGAGATCGGCGCCGCCGGCCGCCAGGTGGCGCGCGCCGACCCGCGCAGCATGGTGAAGTCGCGGTCGTCTTCAGCCGAGTCGAGGAAATCGAACTTCTGAACCGCCCCCGTCAGATTGAGGCCGATCCGCGTGCCGTTGACCGCATAACCGAACTCACTGGTCAGGATGTCGATCTTGCGCGGCGGGAGCAGGATGCTGGCGCGTGCCTCGGGATCGGCGCGGTTCTCGACCGCGCGATCGAAGCGGAGCTCGGTCGAAAGCGCGTGATTGCGTGCCGGCGCTATCCCCCCAGACACCGCGGCGCCGAAGCTGGTTGCGCTCTCGCGTCCCTGGTCGAGATAGCGCTTGGTGTCGGCATAGGCTTCGCCGTGAAGTTCAGAGTTGGTGGACTGCCAGTCGATCTGGACTCGCGGGCGTGCGACCACCGCGATGTCGTCGATCTCGTCTTGCGATGTCGAATAGACGTTGGTGTCATAGATCGAGGCGATCTCGACATCGATCCGCATCTGCGCCGGGCCAAGCCGGATCGGGCGGCGCTCATAGCCGGGGCGCGGCAGATCGAGCGGCGACGCGCCGCGCCGGACTTCCTGCGCGCCAAGGGGCGAGGCCCCGATGAGAGCAATCGCGATCAGCGGCAGCGCCCGGCGGCGCGCTCCCATTAGCGTCGCCGGAACGGATCGGCACTTGGCCATGATCCGGCTCCCTCAGAACCAGGCTTCGGGAACGACGATCGTGTCGCCGGGCAGCACCTGCGAATCGGCGTCGAGCCGTGCCTTGGCACGCGCGCCGCCGTTCATCCGGTCGACGCTGGCCACCTTTTTGTTCGCCCGGAAGGTGTAGCCGCCCGCGATCGACACCGCGGTGAGCACGGTCATGCCCGGCACATAGGGATATTGGCCGGGGCGCTGGACTTCGCCGAGGATGTAGAAGGGACGATATTTCTCCACCTGCACGCTGACATTGGCGTTGGGCGCCAGCTCGCGCGTGCGCAGAACGCCCGCGATCTCGGTCTCGAGCTCGGGCGCCGACTTGCCGGCGACCTGCAGCGTGCTCAGCATCGGCAGCGAGATCGTCCCCGCGTCGCTGACGGTATAGCTCCCGGCCATCGCGTCGAAGCCATAGACCGCGACCTTGATCGAATCGCCGGGCCCGAGCGTGTAACGCGTGGCGGAGCCGGCGCTCGCGACGGGCAGATCGGAATAGGCTTGTGAGCATGCCGCCACGGGCAATGCGCAGATGCCACTCAACAGCGTTCGGCGGTTCACGGCAATTCCCCCTTCCTGATTGCAGGGCAGTGGCGCGAGTTTACCGGTTCGACCTGTCCCTTGGGGAACGCATGGTGGGCAGCGGACGCCCCAAATGGGCTAGCCCTCGCGGACCGCCATCACCTCGGTCGAGGGACGCGTGAGGGCGACGCCGAGCGCCAGGATCAAGGGCACCACCCAGCTGCGCGCATACATGTGCGGCGCGGCGTTGGAGAAGATCAGGAAAGGCAGCGCGACGGCGATGACCAGCGCCGCTGCAGCGCGGTCATAGGCGAAGGTGCGCATCGCGATCGACAGCGGCACCAGCATCATCAGCAGCCAGCCGATCAGCGACAATAGCCCGCCCTCGGCCCAGGCGAGCAGGTAGATATTGTGCACCGGCGCCCGGTCCCCGCTGACCACGCGATACTGGTCGACGCCCAACCCCACGAAAGTGGTGTCGCCGACGATGCCCCAGGCTTCTTCGACCAGCTCCATCCGGCCGGCGAAGGTGCCGGCGCGGCTGATGTCGCCGGCCTCGAGCGCGATCGCCACGCGGTTCTGGAACGCCGTGGGCAGCGCCACGCCGGTGGCGAGCATCGCGCTCGCCAGCGCGATGATGCCGAACAGCATGCCGATCGACCGCTTGCCCCAGTCGAGGATCAGGAACGCCACGATGCCGATCGCGGTGCTGGTGAAACCGGTGAACGAGCCCGACAGCAGCAGGCCCGAACACAGGATGCCGAGCGCGGCGAAGGCGACGATCATGTTCAGCCGCCCGATCCGTGCGAGATAGAGGACGAACGGAGTCGTCATCGCGATCATCGCCGCGTTCCAATTGGCGTCGGCCATGAACGCGCCGAGCCGGTGCGCGCCGGTGATGAACTCGAATCCGAAGCGCTTGGCTGCACCATAGGAAGCACCTGTCGCGTGGTAGACGACCGATCCGAACAGCTCCATCGCGGTGACGCCGGCGACCAGCGCCAGCGCGGCCGCGACCAGCGAGGACCGCCGCTCGCGCAGCATGAGCGCCGGCAGCAGCGCGAAGGCGAAGCTGTACTGGGCCGCGACGATGATCCAGCGCAGCGCATCGCCATTGACGACGCTGCCGATGAAGAAGCCGAGCAGCAGGCCGCTCAGCCCCAGCATCCACAGCGCCCACCAGCCTTGCAGCGGACGGATCGCGATCCCGCGCCCGGCGAGCAGCAACACCGCTGCGAGGCAGAAGAGCGCATCGCTGAAGGTGAACAGATAGGACGGCAGGATACGCCAGGTGACATAGGGCGCGAGGAACACCGCGGCGAGGAGCACGGGCCCGGCCAGCCGGAGCATCGCATGATGGTATGGCGTCCGGTCCTGGTCCTCGATCACCCAGTCGGGCGAGGCGGTCCCGACATGGGTCATTGGACGGCCAGTGCTGGTTTCGTCCAGGCACCGAGGTCGCGTCCGAGCGTGCGGGCGAGCTGGTCGATATCCTCGCTGTAGAAATCGGCGAGCCGCTTGCGCGTGTCGTCGGACAAGGGCGGATAGCGTACCGGTCGCGCGATCAGCCGGCGCGCGCGCTCGAACAACGGTTTGCCGCGCAGTGGATCAGCGAGCCGCTTCACTGGCGCGGGCAGCCGCCGCAGCGCGAGCGGGACGAGCGCCGATGCCCCGTCGTTAACGCGCCGCTCGATCGCCTCGCCGTCGACACGCGGCGGCAGGCCGAGCATGTGCAGCACGTCCGCCGCCACCGCCGCGGGATCGCGCTTGATCTCGTCGTGCAGGATGACCTTGAGCTGCGCTTGCGGGAAATGGTCAAGGAAGCGGCGGATGTGCCGGCCGTACAGCCCGTCCTCGAGGAAGCGCCGCTCGGTCGTGCGCCGGCCGTCGAGATAGCGATCGACGTCGCCGTCGACCTGCCCCCGGCGGAACAGCATGCAGTAATCGGAATAGGCCCGTTCCACCGGATTGCGCAGCTGCGCGATCAGCTGGACCGTGGGCACCAAGGCCGCGATGCGCGCGGGCGCCTTGGGATGGGCGAGATAGTCGGCGGACTTCTCTGCGACCAGCTGCCCCGGTCGGGCGTCGGCGAACAACGACCGGTACCACGCCTCGCCGCGATCGAACTCACGACTGAAATAATGCGGCTCGGGGCCTGGCATGCACACGTCCGGCCGCGTGCGGAGCTGGTGCGCGATCCAGGTCGTCGCGGCCTTGGCGGCGCCGATCACGATCAACTGCGGGAGCGGCGGCGAATCCATATATGTCCCCGTCAGGCGGTGGCGCGTTCGATCACCGATGCGACGATCGCCCCCATCCGCTCGACCGTATCGGCATCGAGCGTGGGATCGACCGGCAGCATCATGCTGGTCTCGCCCAACCTTCGGGAAACAGGCAGCGGATTCAACGGTACGGACGGGCTACCGACAAAGGCTTGCTCGCGGTAGATTTCGGGGCAGCTGCCGGTGCCGCACGGCACCCCGGCGGCAATGCACTCGCCGACGATGCGATCGCGCGACCAGCCCGGCGCCAGCCGCTCGGGGTGCACGAAGGCATAATATTTGTAATAGGCGTGGCGAACGTTCGACGGCGGCAACGTCAGTCTTGCGGCCGCCAGCGGCGCCAGCGCGGCATTGAGGATGTGCGCGTTGCGCTGGCGCGCCGCGATCCAGTCGTCGAGCTTGGCGAGCTGGCACAGCCCGATCGCCGACTGCATCTCCGTCGCACGATAGTTGCTGCCGAGGCTGCCGTGCAGCCAGCGGAAGGTGCCCGGCGGGCCCATCGCCGCGCCGGCATGCGGCGACTTGCCGTGATCCTTATATGCCCAAGCGCGCTCCCACACCGCATCCTCGTGCAGCACCAGCATGCCGCCCTCGCCGCCGGTCGAGATGATCTTGTCGGTGCAGAACGAGAAGGCCGCGGCGTCGCTGTTCGCGCCGACCGGCGCGCCATCGTGCAGCGCGCCATGCGCTTGCGCGCAATCCTCGATCACGAGCAGCCCAATCGCGCGGGCGAGCACCATGATCTCCTGCATCGGCGCGGGCCAGCCGGCGAGATGCACGACGATGATCGCGCGCGTCCGCGGCGTGAGCGCAGCGGCGATCGTGTGCGGGTTGATCGCTTGCGAGTCGGGATCGATGTCGGCGAAGACCGGCGTCGCCCCCACGGCGGCGACGCAGCTCGCCGACGCCATGAAGCTGCGTGCGGGCACCACGACCTCATGCCCGGGCCCGATGCCGAGCGCGCGGAGTGCCAGCTCCAGCGCCAGCGTGCCGTTCGCCACCGCGATGGCGTGCGGCGCGCGGCAGCGTTCGGCAAAGGCCTGTTCGAACGCGCGCGTCTGCTCGCCATGGTGCAGGGCGTTGACCTTGCCGCTGCGCAGCACGGCGGTGACGGCGGCGATCTCGTCCTCGTCATGGACCGGCCAGCGCGACCGGATCGGATCGCCGACCCGCGCTTTGGTCGGCGCGACGGGACGCTGCTGCGGAGCGAGCGAGACGGCTACCTCAGCCATGCGCTATGACCTCCAGGCGGGCGGTAGGGGTCGTGGTGACCTCAGCGACGAGCGCTTCCTTCCGGTCGAGCAGGCCCGTGGCGATGACGACGCATGCCTTGTCATCGGCTTCGTCGCTGGCGCGCTCGAGCGCATCGAACGCCTTGTTCAGCGTCCGCAGCGGAATCGGCCGTGGCTCCGCCTCGAACACGCCCGGGATCGACGACGGCAACCGCTCCTCCTCGACGTCGAATAGCTCCTCGTAGAGCTTCTCGCCTGGCCGCAATCCGATGATGTCGATCCCGACATCGATCTCGGGATCGAGCCCGGCCAGCCGGATCATCCGCCGCGCGATGTCGATCACGCGGATCGGATCGCCCATATCGAGCACGAAGATGCGACCGTGATGCATGCCGTCGCGCAGCCCGCGCGATGCGCTCTGCAGGATCAGCTGAACCGCTTCGTGCACGGTCATGAAGAAGCGCTCGATCTCCGGATGGGTGACGGTGAGCGGCCCGCCCCGGCTCAGCTGGCGCTGAAACAGCGGGATCAGCGAGCCGCTCGATCCCAACACGTTGCCGAAGCGCACCGTGATGAAGCGCGGCGCGGCGGGATCGCCCCGGCTCGCCATGTCGAGCGCCTGGCAATAGAGCTCGCCGAGCCGCTTGGTGACGCCCATGAACCCGACCGGGTTGACCGCCTTGTCGGTCGACACCTGCACCATCGCGCGCGCGCCGTAGCGGCGCGCGGCATCGGCGACGTTGCGCGTCCCCAGCACATTGGTCTGAATCCCCGCGGACGGGTGCAGCTCGACCAGCGGTACGTGCTTGAGCGCCGCGGCGTGGAAGACCAGCTCGGGGCGATGCTCGGCGAACACCTGCATCAACTGCTTGCGTTGACGGATCGAGCAAAGCACGGGCGTGCGTGACAGCTGCGGGTGGTTCTCCCGCATCTCGAGATCGACGTCGTAGAGGTTGAATTCGTTCGCATCGAGCAGGACGAGCTGCGCGGGTGCGAACTCGGCGATCTGGCGCACCAGCTCGCGTCCGATCGTGCCGCCGGCACCGGTGACGAGGATGCGGCGCCCGGCGATCATCCCGGCGACCGCGCGCCCGTCGAGCGGGGCCTGCGCGCGCCCGAGCAAGTCGGCGACGTTGAGGAAACGGAAGTCGAGCGTGGCGCCAGGCTCCGGCGCGAAGCCGATGAAGCCCGGGCGATAAGCGATCTCCAGATCGAGGCTCTGCGCCTGCGCGATGATGTCGACCATCGCCATCCGCTGCAGCCGTTCGACCGGGCCGGCGAAGATCAGGCAGGCCGGACGCTCGCCCTTCGCGGCGAGGTTGCCGACCACGCGCGAGAGGTCCGCCGGCCGCCCGACCACGGCAACCCCGCGCAGGCGCGCCCCGGTATGCGCACCGGTCTCGTCGAGGATCCCGACCGCGCGGAACCCCGCATCGGGCTCGCGCTCGAGCTGGCGCAGGAGCTGCTCGATATCGTCGCTCGATCCGAACAGCAGCGCCGAGCGCTTGGCATGCTCCGGATGCGCCGTCGCGGCGGGCGGATGGAAGCGCCCGCCCAGATACTCCGCCGCGAGGCGTCGCGCCATGCGCGCGCCGCCCATCAGCACGACGAGCACGAGCCACTGGATGACCGGGATCGACCGCGGCAGCCAGTCGGCGCCGCCGATCACGATCAGCAGCGCGACATAGGCGAACACCGCGACGCTCGCCGCCTTGATGATCCCGAAGATCTCGTCGGTCGACGAATAGCGCCAGACCTGCCGGTGCAGCCGCATCGCGGCGAAGGTGACGAGCGCGACCGCGACGAACAAGGGCAGAGCGGCGCGGTGCTCCGCCAGCACCTGCTCGGCGCGCAGCGAGCCAACGCGCAGGCTGATCGCCGCGACCAGCGAAATGGCCGCGATTACGCCGTCGATCAGATAGATGAGCGACGCGCGCGCAAGAGACGAAGTCCGATGTTCCAAGCTTATGGTCATGCCGCTGCCCCGTCGCGACACGAGCACCGGCGGCTGCCTGCGCTCGCGATGTCTGTGGTCGGGAAAAGTTAACCTTGAAGCCGGAGCGCAATAAGCCGGGCATAGAGATTGCGTTCAAAAGGACAGGCCGATCGCCTTTTAGCCGGCCGCCTACCTCTTCTTGATCGGGCGTGGGGCAAGCAGATCATCCGACGGTCGACGGCATAGCCCGAGTTCGCGGCCGCCCCCGTTTTGCGGATCGGCGAAAAATCTTTCGGTGCGCGGCCCTGATTCCTTTGGGCAATGTCCGAAGTTGCCGTGGAGGGCACGGGTTCGATGCGCGACAATCCCATGTGTTTTGAACAGTGGGGCCAGGCGATCGATGAATCTCGAGCGACGAACCGCAGCTGTTCCCGAAGGCGCCATCGCGACGCTTCAAGGGCGCGAACAGGGTCATCATTCGCATCACGCCCATCCGCGGCGGACGCGGATCTGCTTTCCCTTCGCTGGACGCCTGGTCGGGGGGAGCCACGTCTCGGCAATGAAGCTGGTCCAGTCGCTGGACATGTCGGAGTTCGAGCCGATCGTGCTCCTGCACGACGTGGAAGGGCCCTTGCGTGCGTTCGTCGAAGGCGCCGACGTCCGCTTCGCGCCCGCGCCCGACGTGCATGTGTGGCAGCCCGGCGAGCGCGTCACGCTCGCCAGGATCGCGCAACTCCCGCGCGACGTGCTGCGGATGCGGGCTTTCCTGCACGCGCACGACATCCGCATCGTGCACACCAACGAGGGGCCGATGCACGCGACCTGGTCGCTGCCGACGCGGCTCGCCGGCGCGGAACATATCTGGCATCATCGCGGCAATCCCCGCGCCATGGGGCTGCGCACGCAGGCGCCGCTATCGGCCAGCCGCGTGCTCTGCGTCTCGAACTTCGCCTCCCCCCATCCCGGCCTGTGGTCGGCGCACGGCAAATCCTCAGTTGTTCACAGCCCGTTCGACACCTCGATCGCGCAGATCGATCGCGAGGCCGCGCGCAGGACGCTCGAATCCCGCCTCGGCGTGGAGCCGGACACCATCGTCCTCGCCTTTCTCGGCCAGTTCTCCGCGCGCAAGCGCCCGCTCGTCTTCGTCGAGACCATTGCCGCGCTGCGCCGGCTGCGGCCCGACCTGCGCCTGGTCGGGCTGATGTTCGGCGAGGAGTTCGAGCCGGGCATCGAGGCGCGCATCCGCGCCCGCATCGCCGAGATCGGCGTGGCGGATCACATTCGGATCATGGGCTTTCTCCGCCCGATCGAGCCCTGGCTGGCCGCGAGCGACATGCTCGTGGTGCCCGCGGTGGAGGAGCCGTTCGGGCGCACGCTGGTCGAGGCGATGCTGGTCGGCACGCCGGTCGTGGCGGCGGCGTCCGGCGGCAATCTCGAGGCGATCCGCAACCGCGGCACCGGCCTGCTCGCGCGCGCCGACGATCCCGCCGATCTCGCCGCGCACGTGCTCGAGCTGATCGACCACCCCGATCTGGCGGAGACGATCGCGCATCGCGCCCGCCAGGAGGCGCTGCGCAAGTTCAGCGTCGAGCATCATGTGAAGAAGGTCACCGCAATCTATCGGGAGGTGCTCGCAGCATGACGGCGCCATTCAATTGTCCGGCCGCGATGCCCGGGCTCGTGCAGCATGTCACGACCAGCCTTGACGTCGGCGGCGCCCAGGCGATGCTGGTCAAGCTGATCGAGGTCAGCGCGGCCAAGCGCAAATGCGCGCGGCCGGCGGTGCTCTCGCTGATGCGGCCCGGCACGTTCGCGCCGCGCCTGCGGGAGACCGGCTGCCCGACCTACACGCTGGGCATGACGCGCGGGACTCCCGGCCCGATCGCCACGCTCCGGCTGCTCCGCATCACCGCGATGCTGCGGCCCGACATTCTCCAGGGCTGGATGTACCATGGCAATCTCGCCGCCAGCGTGGCGAGCCTGATTGCCGGCCGGAAGGTTCCGGTGCTGTGGAACGTGCGCCATTCGCTGGCCGATCCGCGCGTCGAGAAGCGCAGCAACCGCGCGCTGTTCGCGCTCAGCGCGCGGCTGTCGCGCTCGGTCGACGGCATCATCTACAATTCGCGCACCGCGGCCAAGGAACATGCGGCGATCGGCTTCGACCCGTCGCGCGCGATCCATATCCCCAATGGCTTCGACCTGGCCCGCTACCGCCCCGATCCGGCAGCACGCGAGCGGCTGCGCGCGCTGCTCGAGGTTTCCGGCGACGGCATGCTGGTCGGCATGGTCGCGCGCAACCACC
The DNA here is from genome assembly GCF_039595165.1 of Sphingomonas sp. Lineage (GTDB taxonomy): Bacteria > Pseudomonadota > Alphaproteobacteria > Sphingomonadales > Sphingomonadaceae > Sphingomonas. The sequence goes on along the minus strand of NZ_JBCNMA010000001.1, from coordinate 60,322 downwards.
CGATGAAGGACCATGCGATGCTGGTCCGCGCGATCGCACGCGCGCGAGCCGCGGGTCACGACCTGCGGCTGCTCCTGGTCGGGCCGGGAATGGACCGGCCCGACGGCGCGCTGCGGCGGGCGATCGCGGAGTGCCTGCCCGCCGACGCGGTGACGCTCGCTGGCGAGCGGACCGACATCGCCGAATGGCTGCCGGGGCTCGACCTGCTGGCGCTCTCCTCCGCCTGGGGCGAGGCGTTTCCCAATATCCTCGGCGAAGCGATGGCGTGCGGCGTGCCGTGCGTCGCCACCGATGTCGGCGACAGCGCCTGGGTGATCGGCGAGGGCGGCCTGATCGTCCCGCCGCGCGATGCCGAGGCGATGGGCGCGGCGCTCGAACGGCTCGCGGCGCTGGACGATGATGCGCGGCGCAACATCGGGGCGGCCGGACGCGCGCGCGCCGTCACCCATTTCGACATCAACGACATCGCGGTGCAGTATCGCCGGCTCTACGCCAGCGCGATCGCGCGAACGACCATGGACGCCGCCCCGGCCAGCGCGGGCACGCTTGCGAGCGATGCCGGGGTGGGCCGGGCATGAAGGTCCTGGTGCTTGCCAGCCTCGCTTACTCCCTGGTCAATTTCCGGGGCCCCCTGCTGCGCGAGATGGTGGCCGAGGGCCATGACGTCGTCGCTTGCGCCCCCGACGAGGATGCGGCGACGATCGCCGAGCTGGCGGCGATGCACGTCCGCTTTCGGCAGGTGCCGATGGATCGCGCGGGGACGAATCCGTGGCGCGACCTCGCCACGCTCCGCGCGCTGATCAAGACCATCCGCGCCGAAGCGCCTGACCTGATTCTCGCTTATACGCAGAAGCCGATCGTCTATGGCGGCATCGCCGCGCGGCTGGCGGGCGGCGACGCGCGCTTCTTCGCGATGGTGAGCGGCCTCGGGCACGTCTATTCGGACGATGCATCGACGCCATGGCCGCTGCGGCGGCTGATCTCGCTGCTCTACCGTGTGGCGGTCGCGCGGGCGGCCGGAATCTTCGTCTTCAACGCGGATGACGCCGACGAGATGCGCCACCACGGCATCGTCGGGCGCGACCGCCGTATCGTCCAGGTTCCGGGCTCGGGGATCGACACCTCCGAATTCCGGCACGTGCCGATCCCGGACGGACCGCCGGTCTTCCTCCTCATCGCCCGGCTGATGCGTAACAAGGGGATCGGCGAGTTCGTCGCGGCGGCCGCTGCGATCCGCGACCGGCATCCCGATGCGCGGTTCCAGATCCTCGGCCCGCACGAGCCGGGTCCCGCCGGGTTTCTCGCCGAAGAGGTCGACGCATGGCGTGCGCAGGGTATCGAATATCTCGGCGCAACGCGCGACGTCCGTCCCAGGCTCGCCCAGGCGAGCGTTTTCGTGCTGCCCACTTGGTACCGCGAGGGGCTACCGCGGACGATCCTCGAAGCCCTGGCGACCGGGCGGCCGGTGATCACCACCGATACGCCGGGCTGCCGAGAAACCGTCCTGCCGGGCGAGAACGGGCTGCTCGTCCCGCCGCGTAATGTCCCTGCGCTGGCCGAGGCGATGGCGCAGCTCGCCGCCGATCCCGCGCTGGTGCGGTCGATGGGCGCGCATTCGCGACAATTGGCGCAGCAACATTTCCGCGTCGACAAGGTCAATGCGCAGCTGCTCGGCGAGATGGGCCTCACCGGCGCCCCGCCCCCACGGTCCGCGCGCCGCGCGCTGAGCGACCATCGGCTCGCCGAGCGGGGGTTGGCGGCGCTGGCGCTGGTGGCGGCTGCGCCATTCCTGCTGCTGATCGCCGGCGCGGTCGCGCTCATGCTGGGACGGCCGGTGCTGTTCCGCCAGCGCCGCGCGGGCGAGGGCGGACGGGCGTTCGAGCTCGTCAAGTTCCGCTCGATGCGCGACCTCGACACGGACAGCCCGCCCCTTCCGGACGAAGCGCGTCTCACGCCCTTCGGCAAGCTCCTGCGGCGCAGCCGGCTCGACGAATTGCCGGAGCTCTGGAACATCCTCCGCGGCGAGATGAGCTTTGTCGGGCCGCGGCCGCTCCTGCCCGAGACGGTCGACGCGATGGGAGCGCGCGGGAAGCGCCGAGGCGAGGTCCGGCCAGGGCTCACCGGCTGGGCGCAGGTCAACGGCAACGCGCTGCTCAGCGACGCCGACAAGCTCGCACTCGACCTCTGGTACATCGACAACCGCTCGCTCGCGCGCGACGCCAGGATCATCCTTCGCACCTTCTCCACGGTTGCCCAGGGCGAGCGCATCGACGGCCTCAGCATCGGGAGGGCGTATGCGCGCGCTGCTGATCGGCGCGGTTGAGGGCACGCGCGTCGCCGCCAACGCGATCGCCGGAACTCCGGGCTGGGACCTCGCCGCGATCGCGACGCTCCCGCCCGAGCTCGCCGCGCGGCATTCGGATTTCGTCGACCTCGCGCCGGTTGCCGCTCGGCACGGCGCATCGCTGATCCCCGTCGCGCAATGCAATGCGCCGGCGTTTCTCGAGGAAATGCGGAGGATCGCCGCCGACATCGTGTTCGTCATCGGCTGGTCGCAGATCTGCGGCCCCGAGTTCCGCGCCGCCGCGGGGGGACGCGTGGTCGGCTATCACCCCGCCCCCCTGCCCCGGTTGCGCGGACGGGCGGTGATCCCGTGGACGATCCTGCTCGACGAGAAGATCACCGCCTCCAGCCTGTTCTGGATCGACGACGGGATCGACAGCGGGCCGCTGCTGGCCCAGCGCTTCTTCCATGTCGCGCCGGGCGAGACCGCCGCGACGCTCTACGCCAAGCACATGGCCGTGCTCGACGCGATGCTGCGCGAGTTGCTGCCACGACTCGCGCGGGGGCCGGTTCCGGGCGACGCGCAGGACGAGGCCGTCGCGACCTGGGCGACGCGCCGCCGCCCGAGCGACGGGCGGATCGACTGGCGCGCGCCGGCGGAGGAGATCGAGCGGCTGGTGCGCGCCGTGGGGCGGCCTTATCCGGGCGCCTTCTCCGAGGCGGGCGGCGACCGCATCACGATCTGGTCGGCGCGCGCCTGCGCTTGCGCCGATCGCCAGCACGCGAGCCCCGGCCAGGTGATCCTGCACGACGCGGAGGGCTTCGCGGTGCGCTGCGGCGACGGACGCGCGCTGCACATCGTCGAGTTCGAGACGGCGGCCCCGCGCGCGCCCGCGCTGCACAGCGTGCTCGGAGCCGGCGCATGACCGATCCTATCGCCGATATGGGCACGGTCCTGGTGGTCGCGCCGCACCCCGATGACGAAGTGCTCGGATGCGGCGGCACGATCGCGCGCCTCGCCGCGGACGGCCACGACGTCCATGTCGCGATCGTCACCCGCGGCGCGGCGCCGCGCTATCGCGAAGCGGATGTCGAGCGCGTGCGGCAGGAGGCCGCGGCGGCGCACGCATTGCTCGGCGTCGCGCGGACGCATTATCTCGACCATCCCGCCGCCGAGCTCGACCGCGTCCCTCATGCCGAGCTCAACGCCGCGATGGGCGCGCTGTTCGGCGAGGTCGAGCCGGACACACTGTTCCTGCCCTTCGTCGGCGACATCCATCTCGACCACCAGCTCGTCTTCCGCTCCGCGCTCGTCGCCGCACGGCCGCACAGCTGGGCCTATCCGACCAAAATTTACACTTATGAGACACTATCGGAGACGAACTGGTCGGCGCCGCATGTCGAGCCGTCGTTCGTCCCGAACGTCTTCATCGACATCCACGAGACGCTCGAGCGCAAGCTCGACGCCTTCGCCTGCTATCGATCGCAATGCCGCACCTTTCCCAACGAGCGTTCGCCCGAAGCACTGCGCGCGCTCGCCACCCTTCGCGGCGCCACCGTTCATCGGCAAGCGGCGGAAGCGTTCCTCCTCATCCGGGAGATTTTGTGATGCACCAGCTCATCGCCGACCAGGCGCTGGAGATCCCGCCGGAAACGGGCCACGACCGGCAGTTGACGATGCTGCTCTGCTCGGCCGGGCGGCGCGTCAGCCTGTTGCGGGCGTTCCGGCGCGCCGCGGCCGACCTGCATGTCGACCTGCGGATCATCGCCTGCGACGTGCAGCCCGAGTGGAGCGCCGCCTGCCGGCTTGCCGATCTCGCGGTGCGGGTGCCCTACGCGGACGACCCCGACTACATTCCAGCGATCGAGGAGATCTGCCGCGAGCACGATGTCGGTCTCGCGGTGCCGACGATCGACCCGGAGCTGCTGCCGCTCGCCGCGGCGCGCGAACGGTTGGCTGCGGCAGGGACGACCGTCTCGGTAAGCGGCGTTCCGGTGATCGAGATCTGTCGCGACAAGCTCGACACCGCGACCTTCCTCGCCCGGCACGGGATCCCGGTTCCGCGAACCGTTGATCTGGCGCTGGCCGGCGCGCAGGACTGGAACGGGCCGGCGATCGTCAAGCCGCGCCACGGCAGTGCCGGACGCGCGATCACCCGGATCGACAGCCTCGCCGAGCTGCCCGGCACTGAAACCGAGCCGATGATCGTGCAGGAGCTGCTCGAGGGCGAGGAATGGACGGTCAATGTCTATTTCGACGGCGCGGGCGCCCTGCGCTCGGTGGTGCCGCACCGCCGAGTCCAGGTCCGCGCCGGCGAAGTCGAGAAAGGCGTGACCGGCTGGCAGCCGCAATTGATCGAGATCGCGGAGAAGATGGCCGCTTGCCTGCCCGGGCCATATGGCGCGCTCTGCTACCAGGCGATCATCGCGGCTGACGGCAGCGCCAAGGTGTTCGAGATCAACGCCCGCTTCGGCGGCGGCTACCCGCTCGCCGACTATGCCGGGGCGAGCTTCGCCCGCTGGCTGATCGAGGAGCGGCTCGGGCTGCCCAGCACCGCCGCGAACAGATGGACGGCGGGAGTCGCGATGCTGCGGTTCGACGCCGCGATCTTCGTCACGCTATGAACATCACGATCGTCTTCGATCTCGACGACACGCTCTATCGCGAGTGCGACTATGTGCGCAGCGGCATCCGTTCGGTCGATGTGTGGGTACAGTGGCAGCTCGGCGTGTACGGCTTTGCCGGGGCGGCCACCCGATTGTGGAACGCCGGGCACCGCGAGAGGCTGTTCGATACGACTCTGGCCGAGATCGGCGCGGCTGCGGATCCGGCGACGATCGCCGCGATGGTGGCCGTCTATCGTGATCATATCCCCCGCATCCGCCTCGCCGCGGACGCCCGCGCCTTCCTGACCGGCGATCACGGTTGCGGCCTGGCGCTGATCAGCGACGGCTTCGGCGTCACCCAGCGGCGCAAGGCAGGCGCGCTCGGCCTGTCCCGCTACGGTTTCGACCCCGTCATCTTCACCGACGATTGGGGCCGCGCATTCTGGAAGCCGCACCGGCGCGCGTTCGAGACCGTCGAAACCGCGCATCGCGGGCGATCGCGCCGCTTCGTCTATGTCGCGGACAATCCAGCGAAGGACTTCCTCGCACCGCGCGCGCTCGGCTGGGCGACGGTCCAGATCGACCGGGCCCGCGCGGTCCATTCGCGGACCCCGCCCAGCGACGCGCATCGTGCCGACATCCATATCCGCTCGTTGCGCGAACTGACGCCGCGGCGGGTCGAGGAGCTGTTCGACCCCGCTCCCATGCGGCTTCGCGCATGAGGGTGGCATTCGTCCTGTCGGCGCTGGGTGCGGGCGGCGCGGAACGCGTGATCAGCGGGATCGCCGGCGCCGCGGCAGATCGCGGGTGGGAAGCGACCGTGATCACCTTCGACGCGCCCGAGGATCCGATCTTCCATGCCATCGATCCGCGCGTGGAGCTCGTGCGCCTCGGCCTGTCGACGAAAAGCGGCCGCGTCTCCAGCTTCCTCCGTGGCGCGCATCGGCTGTACGCGCTTCGGCGTGCGCTCTCCGCGAAGCGGTTCGACGTCGTCGTATCCTTCCTCACCAAGATCAACACGCTGACCCTGATTGCCATGCTCGGCAGGCGCACGCCCGTCATCGTATCCGAGCGCAACAATCCGGATCGCCAGCCCGCGCATCCCTTCTGGCATTTCGCGCTGCGCAACCTCTATCCGCGCGCCGCCGCGATCGTGATGCTCACGGAGCAGGGCAAGGCGCGGCTGCCGATCGCGGACAAGTCGCGAGCGGTCGTCATCCCCAACCCGATTCCATCACTCCCCTTCCAGTCGCGACGGGAGGGCGCACCCCAGCTGGTGGCGGTGGGCCGCCTGACGGAGCAGAAGGGTTTCGACCTGCTGATCGCGGCGTTCGCCGGGATCGCCGGCCGCTTTCCGGACTGGACCCTGCTCATCTTCGGCGAAGGACCGGAACGAGCATCGCTCGAGGCGCTGGTACGGAAACATGGCCTTCAGGACCGGGTGCGCCTTCCGGGCAGCACCGCGCGGCACGGCGAATGGATCAGCGCCGCCAGCATGTTCGTGCTCTCGTCCCGCTACGAAGGGTTCGCCAATGTCGTCGGCGAGGCGATGCAGGCGGGCCTCGCCGTGGTGGCTGCCGATTGCGATTTCGGGCCATCCGCGATGATCGAACAGGGCGTGAGCGGCATTCTGGTGCCGCCCGAGGACACCGCGCAGCTCGCCGCGGCGCTTGGCGGGATCATGTCGTCGGAGACGCGGCGCCGGCAGCTCGGCGCCAGGGCCGTCGAACGCGCGCGCCAGTTCGACGAGCGGATCATCCTCGACAGCTGGTTGGGTCTCATAGCCAACCCGCATGCTCGTCCGCTGGGGGGCCCGATCGAGATTGCCGAGAAGCGGACCAGCCGGCCCCGACGGAAATCCTCGCCGGCCCGGCACGCGCGCTAGCCCGGTGCCCCGAAAGGGAATGGCGGCTTCAGGTGAAGCCGCCATCCAAGTTCGGACCATTGCCTTTCGCAATGCCCGGGTCGCATTTCAGTTTACGCTTCGCGAAGACAGCTCGAACCTAGGGATTCTACTGATGTTCATGCGCGGCACAGCATGAAATCGTGCGTCGATCTCGCAAAGCTCGATGATATGGCGAAAATGCAAAAGGACAGAGGCGTTACCACATCGAAGCGAGCGCATCACCGGACTGACCAATCGAACAATATTCCGATGTGAACGTGCAGATGTGTCTCAATCTGCGTCATCCAACAAAGCTCGTTCCGACAATATCTTAGGACATTTTAAACTACGATATTTTTTGCTCTGCTTTTGGATATATAAATCCAAATTGGGGTCGCCCCAGGAAATAGAAGTAATCCGGTCGTCCAAACGGTCGATCCAAAACGGCTATCGTCGTGACGGTAGGGAGGTATTCTATGACGAGCGAACCCATCCACGTGAACATCGTTGGCAAGAACGAGATTGTCCGCGAGGGACTAAGGCGCATCCTTGCCGAACAGGATTTCCATGTCGATTGCGCCGTATCCTGCGTCGATGACCTGGATATGGAGAACGAGCCATCCGTCGTGATCGTCGATGCCAACGACATCGACGAAGGGCTCGGCGTTTGCGCCGAGGTCCGCGAGCGCTGTCCCAAGCCGCGCATCGTGATCATGGCCGATGGATACAGCATGGAAGAAGTTTCACGGGCGTTCGCGACCGGCGCCGTCGACGGGTATCTCGTAAAGGAAATTTCCTGCGACCCGCTCGCCGGGGCCTTGCGCCTCACCGCGCTCGGGGAGAAGGTTCTTCCCTCGCAGATCGCCGGCTCGCTCGCGAGCGCGCCGTCGTGCGCCATTTCGCGCCGCTGGGATAGCGGGGCAACCGGAACCAACCTGTCCGCGCGCGAAGTGGACATTCTGCGGTGCCTGATCGACGGTGAACCGAACAAGGTGATCTCGCGCCGGCTGAGCATCGCCGACGCAACGGTCAAGGTCCATATCAAGGCGATCCTGCGCAAGCTGCGCGTCCGCAACCGCACGCAAGCCGCGATCTGGGCGGTCAGCCGTGGACTGGCGGAGGAAGCGCCGCGCCAGGTGCCGCCGCTTCCGGCCCTGCTGCCAGCGCAGCATGTTCCCGTCGCAATGCCCTCGTAAACAGCGCCAGGCTGGCGAGCAGCCAGACCAGGTTGAACACGATATGGGCGACTCCCGCGCCGCTGACGCCCAGCGCGGGAGTCGCGATATAAAGCGCCGCGAAGAATGCGAGTCCCGCCGCGATGGCGATGGCGAACACCTTTGGTTGCAGCCCCATCGTCATCAACGCGGGCCGTAGCGCGCTGCCCGCGAGGAACAGCAGTGCCGCCACCGACTGAACGATCAGCGGTACCGCGGCATCCTCGAACTCGGGGCCGGCGATCAGGCGGATCGCCGTGTCGCCCGCGAAGACCGCACTGGCGACGAACGCGATCGCCACGCTGAAGGTGAGCAGTTCGACTTGCCGGATCGCCGCCACGAAGCTTTCGAGCTCGCGCCGTGCCCATAGCCGGGCGAGATCGGGGAAGACCACCTGCTGCAGCATCGCACCGGCCTTCATCGCGGTGAGCGTGAACTTGCGCACCAGCTGGTAGATGCCGGCGCCGATCGGCCCGGCGACGGCGCCGACCGCCAGAATGTCGAGCTCCTGAGTGCTCTTGCGCACCAGCACCGCGCCATTGGCGGACAGGATGAAGGGCCAGATTTCTGGAAACCTGCGCGCATCCACCAGCGCATCGAAGCGGGGTCGGCAGCGATATCCGCGCCGGCGAAGCTCGCGCCACGCCGCGAACGCGAGGCTCACGCGCTGCAGGCACGGCACCGCAATCATGATCGCCAGCAAATCCCACACCGAACCGCCGAGCGCCCAGACCAGGGCAACCGCCGCCAACCGCAGCAGCGCAAGCGCCGGATCGATCCACGCGATGAGCGCGAAGCGGTCGAACAGGCGGAGGATGCCGGTCGGCGTCGACGAAATGCCGAACGCGACAGCGATGACGTAGAAGCTGGCCATCGCCCGGGCTTCCGCGCCCCAGCCGATCCAGTCCCCGACCAGCGGAACCGCGAACAGCGCGATCGCACCGGCGGCGAGCGCTCCGACGATATCGAGCGCCACGCCGAAACCGACCAGCTCGACGAAGCGCCGCTCGTCCCCTGCCTCCAACGCTTCGGAGCCATAGCGGATCACCGCCTGCCAGGTCTCCAGCCGGACCACCTGGTCCACGAACCGGCCATAGGCCTCGACCATCGCCAGCAGGCCGAGCAGCGCGGGCCCCAGCATCTGGGCCATCAGCGCCAGCGTCACCATGCCGATCGCGACCGCAGTGGCATTGCCGGAGGCGAGATGCGCGACCTGACGGAGGATCCACGCCATGCGCGGACCGCGCCGCGTGGCGTCCGCCTGGGGAGTCGCAGGGGACTGTGAGGTCTGAGGCTGCAAGACCCTTGCTCGCTCCGTGGGACAGTCGGTCTGGCGTTCGCCGCGGCCGATTCCTAGGCGAGCAAGCGGGATAGCTCCACGGGGGTAGCCGCGTGACGCTCCAACCGAACCGGATGGGCATTCCCCGTTTCCGCTCTTACCCGAAATCGCATCGCTTCCCCCTTCTGACCAATATCCGTGACTTGAGCGCGGCCTAAGCTCGTCCGCTGATCGCGGAGCTGGGGAGTCTGGCCAATGAACATGCAGGAACGTGCACTGATGGAGATGCGCCCCGGCGCGGTCGCCGTCCCGCAACACGCGTCGGGCGTCGATTTCCTTCGCGTCCTGCGCCGGCATCAGGGACGGCTGGTCATCACGTTCCTGGTCGTGGTCGCACTCGCGGCGCTGGCGCTGATGTTCATCGAGCCGCGCTATCAGGCGACGGCGGTGATGCGCGTCGACGTCGAGGAATCGACGTTGCGCGGGGAGGAAGAGACCGCCGCCTCGATCCGCGACGCGGAGCTCCGCCGCGAGCATCAGATCGAGACGCAGATCCAGCTCCTGCAATCGCGTCCCGTGGCGCGGCAGGTCGTGCGCGACCTCGCGCTGCACGACGACCCGGAATTCAACCCCGACTCCGATCCGGACAAGAAGACCGGCTGGGACCGGTTCCTCGATCAGCTGGCGTTCTGGGATCGCGGCGGCGGGAAGGCTGCGCCCGCGGCCACCGGCGTCGTCTCGCCCCAGCTGGTCGAGCGCACGACCGACCGGCTGCTCGAAGTGCTCGACGTGGCGCAGGACGGCCAGTCGAGCTTCATCGACGTGACGGTGACCTCGCGAAGCCCTGAAAAGGCGGCGGCGATCGCCAACAAGATCACGCGCGTCTATGTGAAGACTCAGGTCGAGGAACGCCAGGCGGCGATCCGCCGCCGCATCCAGACTTTGGGCGAACGAGTCACGGAGCTGCGCAGCCAGCTCGTTTCCACCGAACAGTCGATCGCGTCCTATCGCAGGTCGCACGGCCTCGACGCCGGCGCGGGCAGCCAGGCCAGCGCGGCGCAGATGGCGCGCGCGGCGGCGGAGCTCGCAGCGGTCCGGGGACAGCGGGCGGAGACCGAACAGCGCACCGGCTCGGCCGGCCAGGTCATGTCGCCGCTGCTGGCGGATCTGCGCAGCCAGCAAACGACGACTCAGCGGCGACTCGGCGAGCTGTCCACTCTCTACGGCAGCGCGCATCCGGACGTCCGCAAGGCCCGCGCCGAGCTCGACCAGCTGGCGGGCAGCATCGCACAGGAATCCGCGCGGGTGCGCGCGCAGCTCGCCAACGAGGCCTCGGCGCAGCGCTCGCGCGAGGCGCAGCTCGCGGGCGACCTCGCATCGCTTCGCGCCGGCTCGCTCGGCGATATCGTCGAGGGCCTGCCGCTGGCGGATCTCGAACGCAATGCGACGGCCACGCAGACGGTCTATCTCGCGCTGCTCGGGCGGCTGAAGGAAATCAGCCGCAACGAACGCAGCGTGCGCGCGGACGCCGCCATCGCCTCGCCTGCGCTGCAGCCCACCCAGCCGAGCTTTCCGCGCCGCACCCAGATCATGGCCGCGGCGGCCGCTGCGGCGGTCATCTTCGGCATGATCATCGTCATGCTGAGCGAGGCGCTCGACACCCAGGTACGCAGCGCCGCCCAGATATGGGCGATCGCCGGCCTCGCCACGCTCGGCATGATCCCGGAGATCAAGAAGGGGCGGCGGCGGACCCCGACGCATCTGCGGGTGATCGGACAGCCCTATACGGTCTTTGCCGAAGCGGTCCGCTCGATCGAGACGCGGCTCGGGCGCAATGCGCCGCGCGCGACGGGCAATGTCGTACTCGTCACCTCGCCGCTCCCCGGCGAAGGCAAGACCAGCGTGTCGATCGGCCTCGCCGCCGCCGCCGTGGCGCGCGGGCGCCGCGCCATCGTCGTCGACTTCGACTTGCGCCGGCCAGGCCTTGCCAGCCTGCTCGAGGACGAGGCGGGCAGCCAGGACCTGCTCGACTATCTGCATGGCGAGGCGGAGATCGATGACGTCATCTTCGCGAGCCGCTCGACCCCGCCCGTGCACGGCATGAAGGCGCACCACCCGGCCGAGGATCCGGGCGCGGCGATCGCCTCGCCCCGCATGGAATCGCTCTTCGCCATCCTGCGCGAGCGCTACGACCTGATCGTCGTCAACACGCCGCCGGTGCTCGCGGTGAGCGACGCGCAGGAACTCGCGCGCTTCGCGGAGCAGACCGTCCTGGTCCTGCGCTGGGGCCACACCACGCCGGACCTGCTGCGATCGGCGATCCTCCAGTTCGGGGAGACGCTGACCGGCGTCGTCTTCAACCGCGTGCGCTACCGCAAGCATGCGCGGCTGCACTATGGCGACGGCATCCAGCAATATCACCGCTATACGCGCGACGGTCGGTCGTACGCCTATCTGCGCCATCCGATCCGGCGGCTGCTCGGTCGTCATTCGGAGCCGGCCTGAGACCGACCCGGCGCGCAATGGCCAGTCCGACTCCAACCGCATCTCGGGAGGAGGCAAATCATTGACCGCGGACCTGCGCGCCATCAGCAACGGACCGAACGAAGACGCCAGCGATGTGGAGGAACTGCATCTGCTGGTGATCGATCCGCGATCGCTGACGCGTGACTGTCTGGTCGCAGCGCTGGAGAATGTCCCGAACCTCGGCTCGGTGATCGCCGTCGGCAGCGCCGAGGAGGCGGCGGCGATCCTCGCCCGGATCAACGGGCCCACTGCGGCGCTGCTGAACCTCGCCTCGGACGCCTTCGACCACCCCACCCTTTCGCGCATGATCGACCCGCTGCGCCAGGCGGCGCCGGGCAGCATCCTGGTGCTGACGGCGCATGTCGACGCCGAGCACGCGCGCGCCGCCTTGCGCCTGGGAGTTGCCGGCTTCCTTAGCACCGAGACGTCGTTCGACCTCACGGTCGACGCGATCCGCTTCGTCAGCCGCGGCTGGGTCACCTATCCGCGTTCGGTGCTCGAGCAACCCGTGGTCGAATCGGTCATGCTGTCGTCGAACATCCGCCGCATGCGCGACGAGATGCTCACCGGCCGTCAGCGCCAGGTGCTCGAGGGCCTGTCGCGGGGGATGACCAACCGCCAGATCGCCGCCAGCCTGATGGTCACCGAGCGGACGGTGAAGGCGCACGTCAAGGAGCTCATGCGGCGGCTCGGCGCGAGCAATCGAACGCAGGTCGTCGCGATCGCCAGCGCCTATCCCTAGCGGGGCAGGAAAATCCAAATCCATCCTGGCCGGCCGCTTCGGCAAGTCATGTCCTTAAGGTCATGTACTTTCGGACAGTAATCATATCATTAATAAATATTAAACAATACATATGAGGCAGAGTGGATGGAATCCACGTCCAAAACGATTGGAATATCACGACTCAGGTAGTAGGCGAGCACGACAACATTAGGCAATCTACATCGGAGTATATCGAAGGAATCGCTGTATTTCATGCGGATGCATCGAATTAACGAAATAATAGCGAGTAATTCTCTCACAATATGCCTCATTCTGGCAAACGGGGCCGCACGTCATGGTTGGGTTCTCGAAACGAAAGGCGGGACTGGTCTTGTCCACGACCGCCGCCGCGCTGGTCGTTGCGGCGATGGTCAGCGCGCGAGCCAATCCGATCGGCATCGGAGCAGGCGTTGAGCTGACCACCAAGTTCCGCGTCATGACGAAGGATCTGCGCACCGGCGTCGGCATACAGGCGGCGGGCGCGACCGGCCGCGTGGTCGAAGGGCCGATCACCGGCTCGGGGGACCGCTGGTGGAGGATCGATTTCGGCCAGGGCATCGACGGCTGGGTGAACGAGGCGGTGTTGCGGGAGAGCGAGGTGATCGTGACTCCCAGTCCGACGCCGACCCCGATGACGCCGGTACCTACGCCCACCCCCGCGCCCTCGGCCGGTGCCGCGACGGCCTTCGCGAACCCGGACGACGGCCGGATCCCCGACCGGGCGCTCCACCCCCTCGCCTTTCCCACAGCCACCGGCTTCGGGAAGCGCACCAGCGTGCGCAGCGCCAACGCGGTCGTCTACAAGATCAACACGCTGGAGGATGTCGCCAGCCCGGGCGACGGCAAGATCAGCTATCGCGAATGCGCGCTCGCGCTGCCGGTAACCAGCCCCTACAGCATCCCGGCGGATCGGCCGCGCTACTGCGTCTTCGATGTCGCCGGCGCGATCGTGCTGCAATCCGCGGCGTTCATCACCAAACCGCAAATCTACATCGCCGGGCAGACCTCACCGGGCGGAATCGAGTTCCGGCTGGGCGACCGGTACAGCCCGGTGGACTCGCTGATCGACACGCGCAAGGGCGGCAACCACATGATCCTGCGCCACGTGCGCACGCGCACCGGTCCGCATCTCGGGCGCGTTTCGGAGAATGGCGATCCGATTCGGCTGCAAGGCACCAACAACCAGATCCTCGATCACGTCTCGACGATGTTCGGAACCGACGAGAGCCTGGACATGGCGTGCGTCGACTGCACCGTGCAATGGTCGATCATCGGCCCCAATATCTGCCGCAATGGCGGGCATATCGGGGCGCTGCACTGCAAGACCTTCTTCCTCAAGCCCGCGTCGCGCGTCACCATCGCGCACAATCTCTCGCAGCATGGCGAGCAGCGCGGCCTCAACATCGCGGTCGGCACCAACCCGGCGGCGGCGGGCAACACCGGCCAGGTCGATGTCGTCAACAACGTCCTCTATCATTTCATCGCGGAGGCGGGGCTGGTCTCGAACCAGTTCGGCAGCGTCTATGCCAATTACGTCAACAACGTCTATCTGCGCGGACCGCGCTACAATGCCAGCGACGGCAACTATCTGATCGGGCTCTACACGCCGGGCAGCACGTCGAGCTTCGGCTTCAACATCCATGCCAAGGGGAATGTGACGCCGCGCACGCGGATCACCGGCCAGTTCGGATCGTCGACGACCGACTCGTTCCAGAACGCCGCCGGCTTCATCGCGCATGTGAACCCGGGCTCGATCTGCGGCGTAACCAGCGCCGGCGCGCGCGATTGCAGCCGTACCGGCCTCGCCACGGTGCAGAACCTTGCCTATGCGCTGATGCCCGGCCTGACCGCGCCGTCGTTCGATCCGGCGCGGATCGTCTCGGCCGAGCAGGCGCTGCGCGATGTGCTCGCCTTCGCCGGCGCCGATCGCTGCCGCGACGGCCTGTGCCGCGACAATGTCGACCAGATGTATGTCGACGATGTGCGCAGTTGCGACTCCGCGCCCTATCTGTTCGCGTCGAGCTGGCCTGGAAGCCTCGCGGACGTCGGCGGCTGGGCCCGGATCACGCCGGCGGCCGCCAAGGCAGACCGCGACAATGACGGCATGCCGGACGATTGGGAGAGCCGCTTCACCAACACCAACCCCAATGTCTGGGACGCCAATGCCGACGCCGATGGCGACGGCTATCCCAACATCGAGGAATATCTGAACGCGCTCGCACAGGATGACGTTCGTTACAACGGCATGGTCGGTGCCGGCACCGGACGCGTTCCGGCCTATAATTGCGGGCGGCCGATGTTCTGAGCGGCGCGGACCCTGTCCGTTCGATCATGTCCGTTTCGGAAAAGACACGGCCACAAGGACAGGAAGAGCGCTAATTGATCCGGTAAACGCGGGGCCAACCCAGCCGGAGGCTACGGGGTAGTACGGATTATCAGGTTGGCCGCACCCGCTAAAAGCATGATCTTGAGGTTGATCTCTCCATTTCGGAGGAATGCTGCTTGGAAGGTAAACGTGCTTAGTCCGCTCCTCACCAAGCTTGATTGCAAGATTCGGCTATGCCCGGAGGAGCGGGGCGCACTCGCCGCGCTGGTCCAGAGCAGGGCGCATCGCTTGCCGGCACGGCAGGACCTCTATGTCGAAGGCGATCCGATATCCGCAATGCGGGTGATCCTGGACGGATGGGCATGCCGGTACGATCAGCTGGCGGACGGACGCAGGCAGATCGTCGAGCTGTTCCTGCCCGGCGATATCATCGGACAGGATCGCCTGTTCGCGGAGCGGGAGGATCATTCGGCCTGCTCGCTCTCCGCGCTGTCCTACGCGCAGGTTCCACGGCACGACCTCGATGCGACGATCGGGCGCTTCCCGGCCTTGGGCCAGGCGCTGCTGTGGGACGCCTCGGTCGCCGCGGCGATCCACCGGCAATGGATCCGGTCGCTGGGCCGGCTGAGCGCGACGCAGCGCATCGCGCACCTGTTCTGCGAGCTGTTCTACCGCTCCATGCGGGCCGGGCTGGCGCGTGGAAATGCGTTCGACATGCCGCTCGGCCAGCGCGATCTCGGCGACGCGCGGGGCCTGAGCACCGTGCAGGTCAATCGGACGGTGCAACTGCTGCGATCCGCAGGCTTGCTCAACTGGCGTCACCGCGTGGTCGAGATCCCCGACCTTCCCCGCCTGGCCCGGATCGCGCTGTTCAGGCCGCATTATCTCGACCTGGATGTCGCCGACGACCTGCTCGCCAAGCCCTCGAACGCCTCCGAGACGATCGAGATTCGCCATTTGCCCGAGGAACGCGACCTGCCGCTGTTCCGATAGCGATCAGGCGGATTCGCGTTCCGCCCCTGCCCGCGCCATCTCGTTATAGTCGCAATACCAGTCCACGAATGCGGCCACCCCGGTCGCGATGTCGGTATCCGGCGCGTAGCCGGTCAGCGCGCGCAGCAGCGACGGATCCGCGGCGGTGAGCGGGACGTCGCCAGCCTGCATCGGCAGCATGTCGAGCCGTGCGCGCTTGCCGACACAGGCTTCGACGATCCGGATGAAATCCATGAGTGGCACGGGGCGCCCGCCCGCGATGTTCACGACCCGGTAGGGCGCGATCGGCGAAAGGCTGTCGAGGACGCCCTCCCCTTCGATCCGCGCGCCCGGCGCCGGCACGGCATCGACGAGCCGCACGATCGCCTCGACCAGATCGTCGACATAGGTGAAATCCCGCGCCATCCGGCCGTTGCCGTAGACTTCGATCGGTCGGCCGGCGAGGATTGCGCCGGTGAACTTGAACAGCGCCATGTCCGGGCGTCCCCACGGCCCATAGACGGTGAAGAAGCGGAACAGCGTGCTCGGGATACCGAACAGGTGCGCGTAGGCATGCGCCATCGCCTCCATGCCCTTCTTGGTCGCGGCATAGAGGCTCATCGGATGATCGGCGCGGTCGGTCTCGCCGAAGGGCACCTTCTCGTTCGCGCCATAAGCGGATGAGGTCGAGGCCATCAGCAGGTGCCTTGGCTGAACCGCACGGGCCAATTCCAGTATTGCCCAGGAACCCATCAGGTTGCTCGACACATAAGTTGCAGGCGCGTCGATCGAATAGCGGACGCCCGCCTGCGCCGCGAGATGGATGATCACCTCGGGCGGGCGCTTCTCGACCGCGCGCATCAGTTCCTCGCGCTCTTCCAGCAACGCCTCGGTGAAGCTGTAGCCGGGGAACGCCTCGAGAATGGCGTTGCGCGCCCGCTTGAGCGCGGGGTCGTAATAGTTGGTGAGCGCGTCATAGCCGGTCACTAGATGCCCTTCGGCGAGCAGCCGCCGTGCGAGATGGAAGCCGATGAATCCGGCGCTTCCCGTGACCAGAAACTGAGTCATTCGGCAGCCTCGAGCATCGGCTCGGCGAGGTGCGGCGCGGACCGCCCGACGCTCGCATAGGCGAACCCGGCACGCTCGACCTCGTCCGGCTGGTAGATGTTGCGCAAGTCGACGAGCACCGCCCGCACCATCACCGCACGCAGCCGGGCGAGGTCGAGCGCGCGGAACGCATCCCATTCGGTGACGATGACCAGCGCCGACGCGCCCTCGGCGGCGTCATACGCGGAGCGCGCGAAGGTGACGTCGGGAAGCAGCGGCTCCGCAGCCTCCATTCCCTGCGGGTCATAGACGCGGATCTCGGCGCCCGCATCCTGCAGCGCCTGGACGATCGGCAGCGCCGGCGTGTCCCGGATATCGTCGGTGTTCGGCTTGAACGTCAGGCCGAGCACGGCGACGGTCTTGCCGCGCAGATCGCCGTCGGCCGCATGGATCACCTTGCGCGCCATCGCCCGCTTGCGCGCGTCGTTGACTGCCACCGTCGCCTCGACCAGGCGCAGCGGCGCGCCATGGTCCTGTGCGGTCTTCATCAGCGCCAGCGTGTCCTTTGGAAAGCACGAGCCGCCATAGCCGGGGCCGGCGTGGAGGAATTTCGGCCCGATGCGATTGTCGAGCCCGATGCCGCGCGCGACTTCCTGCACGTCGGCCCCGACCTGCTCGCACAGGTCCGCAATCTCGTTGATGAAGGTGATCTTCATCGCGAGGAAGGCGTTCGCGGCGTATTTGATCAGCTCGCTCGTCCGCCGCCGGGTGAAGAGGATCGGCGATCGGTTGAGGAAGAGCGGGCGATAGACTTCTTCCAGCACCGCGCGGGCGCGGGCGTCCTCGGTGCCGATCACGATCCGGTCGGGGCGCTTGAAATCCTCGATCGCGGCGCCTTCGCGCAGGAACTCGGGGTTCGAGGCGACGACGACGTCGGCGGCCGGATTGGTCTCGCGGATGATCCGCTCGACCTCGTCTCCCGTGCCCACCGGCACCGTCGACTTGGTCACCACCACGGTGAAGTCCGCAAGGTTCCGGGCGATCTCGCGCGCCGCGCCGTGGACGTAGGAGAGGTCGGCATGCCCGTCGCCCCGCCGCGCCGGCGTGCCGACCCCGATGAACACCACATCGGCCGCGCGCACGGACTCGGCGAGGTCGGTGGTGAACGACAGGCGTCCGGCGGCGACATTGTGCGCGACGAGCTGGTCGAGCATCGGTTCGTAGATCGGAATACGCCCTGCGCGCAGCATCGCCACCTTCGCCGCGTCCTTGTCAACGCACACCACCTCGTGCCCGAAATCTGCGAAGCACGCGCCCGAAACCAGTCCCACATAGCCGGAGCCGATCATCACCAACCGCATCGCGAACCCTCCTCCTCGAGAGCATGGATGGGTAGCGGATCGTTGCGCGCGCGTGCCGGGAGCATTGGAGGGAGCGCCTGGCCCTTACTGGTGAGCAGGCGCCGGTGCAGCCAGTCGTGGGGCGCTGGCGCGTCCGATCACCACTTCCGGATTACCCCGCGTTCCCCTGCCGCTCATCGGGCTTGGCAATATTCAGCAGCGCGCGGACCGGCCATGTTGCGCAGCATCGAGCTCAGCAACGGAAACGCCATGCGCCTCACGCCACCGCTTTCGCCGACCCTCACCCATCTCGAGCGGCTCGAAGCCGAAAGCATTCATATCCTGCGTGAGGTCGTCGCCCAGGCCGAACGCCCGGTGATGCTCTATTCGGCGGGCAAGGATTCGGCGGTCATGCTGCATCTCGCACGCAAGGCCTTCTATCCCGCCCCGCCGCCCTTCCCCCTGCTCCATGTCGACACGACCTGGAAATTCCGCGCGATGTACGAATATCGCGACCGTGCCGCCGCCGCCGCGGGAATGGAGCTGTTGGTCCACCGCAACCCGGACGCGATCGCGCGCGGGATCAATCCGTTCGACCATGGCAGTCTTCACACCGAGATGTGGAAGACCGAGGGCCTCAAGCAGGCGCTCGACGCGCACGGCTTCGACGCGGCGTTCGGCGGGGCACGGCGCGACGAGGAGAAGAGCCGCGCCAAGGAGCGGATCTTCAGTTTCCGCGACCGCGATCACCGCTGGGAACCGCGCGACCAGCGGCCCGAATTGTGGCGGCTCTACAATGCGCGGGTGAGCAAGGGCCAGAGCCTGCGCGTCTTCCCGCTCTCCAACTGGACCGAGCTGGACGTGTGGCAATATATCCAGGCGGAGCGGATAGAGATCGTCCCGCTCTACTTCGCCGCGTTGCGGCCGACGGTGGTCCGCGACGGCCTCCTCCTGATGGTCGACGACGATCGCTTCCCCCTCGGCGAGGGCGAGGTACCGGTAGAGCGCTCGATCCGCTTCCGTACGCTCGGCTGCTATCCGCTCACCGGCGCCGTGGAGAGCGGCGCAACCACTCTGCCCGAACTCATCCAGGAGACGCTGCTCGCCACGACGAGCGAGCGCCAGGGCCGCGCGATCGACCAGGACGGCGAGGCGAGCATGGAACGCAAGAAGCAGGAGGGGTATTTCTGATGGCCGAACCCTATCGGCTGGTCGCGGCGGACTTCGACGCGTGTGTCGCGCAGCACCAGGAACGTTCGCTCCTGCGCTTCCTGACCTGCGGGTCGGTCGACGACGGCAAGTCCACCTTGATCGGCCGGCTGCTCTACGATTCGAAACTGCTCCTGGAGGACCAGCTCGCGACGCTCGAGGCGGAATCGGGGGACCGGCAGACGATCGATTTCGCGTCGCTCGTCGACGGCCTCGCCGCCGAGCGTGAACAGGGCATCACGATCGACGTCGCCTATCGCTTCTTCGCGACCGAGAAGCGCAAGTTCGTCGTCGCCGACACGCCCGGCCACGAGCAGTACACCCGCAACATGGTCACCGGCGCCTCGACCGCCGACCTTGCCGTGATCCTGATCGACGTGCGCAAGGGCGTGCTGACCCAGACGCGGCGGCACAGCTACATCGCTCATCTGCTCGGCATCCGCCACGTCGTGCTTGCCGTGAACAAGATGGACCTGGTCGGCTACGATCGCGCGACCTTCGATGCGATCGTCGGCGATTACGCCGATTTCGCGCACCGCGTCGGCATCGCCGACTTCACCGCCATACCCCTGTCCGCGCGAAGCGGCGACAATATCGCCAGCCGCTCCGTCGCGATGGCCTGGTATTCAGGCCCCTCGCTCCTCGAGCATCTCGAAGCCGTGGACGTCGATGTCGAGGCGGATGCGGCCAAGCCGTTCCGCATGCCGGTGCAGTGGGTCAATCGCGCCGGTCAGGATTTCCGCGGCCTCGCGGGCATGATCCCGAGCGGGATCGTCCGCCCCGGCGACCCGGTGCGCGTCCTGCCGTCGGGCCGCACGACCCGGGTGGCGCGGATCGTGACGCTCGACGGCGATCTGCAGCTCGCTCGCGCCGGCCAGTCGGTGACGATCACCCTGGCGGACGAAATCGACTGCGCGCGCGGCGACGTCGTCGCCGCCGCCGATGCCCCGCCGCAAGTGTCCGACCAGTTCGAAGCCTCCCTCGTCTGGCTCGACGAAGCGCCGCTGCTGCCCGGCCGCCGCTATCTGCTGCAGACTGCGAGCGCGGCCGTCGGCGCGACCGTGATGCAGATCAAGCACGCGGTGGACCTGGAGACGCTCGGCGATATGCCCGCGCGTACCCTCTCCTGCAACCAGATCGCGGTCGCCACGCTGCGGCTCGAGCGCGCGATCCCCTTCGCGCGCTATGCCGAATGCCGCACGCTCGGAAGCTTCGTGCTGGTCGACCGCGAGACCCATCGCACCCTGGCCGGCGGCACGATCCATTTCTCGCTGCGCCGCGCCGACAATGTCCACTGGCAGCCGCTCGAAGTGCATCGCGAGCAGCGCGCGGCGATGAAGTCGCAAACCCCCAGGATCCTGTGGTTCACCGGCGTCTCGGGCGCGGGCAAGTCGACCATCGCCAACCTTGTCGAGCGCAAGCTGCACGCGCGCGGCTATCACACCTTCCTGCTCGACGGCGACAATGTGCGGCACCGGCTGAACGGCGACCTCGGCTTCACCGATGCCGACCGGGTCGAGAATATCCGCCGCGTCGGCGAGGTCGCCGCGCTGATGGCCGATGCCGGGCTGATCGTGCTCGCCGCCTTCATCTCGCCCTTCCGCGCCGAGCGCGAGATGGTCCGCGCGATGGTCCCGGAGGGGGAGTTCGTGGAGATCTTCGTCGACACCCCGCTCGCCGAGGCGGAAGCGCGCGACGTCAAGGGCCTCTACCAGAAGGCCCGGCGCGGCGAGCTGGCCAACTTCACCGGCATCGACAGTCCGTACGAAGGGCCCCTTGCGCCAGAGCTGCGGATCGACACCACGGCCTGCTCGCCCGAACAAGCCGCCGATCACATCATCGAGGAGCTGTTCGCATGAACGATCGCGAAGTCGCGCGCAGGGTCGCGCTTGGGGCGGGCAAGGTGCTGGTCGCCCTCCGCGAGAGCAGCGGCGCGAGCGGCCGCGCGCTCGGCGCGCAGGGCGACCGCGCCTCGCAGGCCTATATCCGGCGCGCGCTGGCGCGATTGCGGCCGGACGACCCGATCCTGTCCGAGGAGAGCGCGGACGACCGCCGGCGCCTGCATGCGGGCCGGGTGTGGATCGTCGACCCGCTCGACGGCACGCGCGAATATTCCGAAGGCCGCGCCGACTGGGCCGTCCATGTCGCCCTGGTGGTGGACGGCGAGCCCGTGGCCGGGGCCGTGGCGCTGCCGGCCTATGGCCGGGTACGCGTCAGCGGTCCCGCGCCCGCGGGGACTCCATGCCCGAACCCGGACCTCACCATCCTCGTGAGCCGCACCCGCCCCCCGGAGGAAGCGGCGCGAGTCGCTGCCCGGCTCGGGGCGGTGCTCGTGCCGATGGGATCCGCCGGCGCCAAGACGATGGCGGTCGTGGAGGGGGCGGCGCACGCCTATCTGCACGCCGGCGGTCAATATGAGTGGGACAGCTGCGCCCCCGTTGCCGTCGCGCGCGCGGCCGGGCTGTTCGTCGCGCGGCTCGACGGCTCGCGCCCGATCTACAACCAGCCCAACCCGTGGATGCCGGACCTGCTCGTCTGCCGCGCCGAGGTCGCGGCGCGGATCCTCGAGGCGCTGGAGGTCGCCCAGCGCCCGGGCACGCGCCTCAACGGTCACGCCGTCGCGCACTGAGCTCACACACGGTGCTCGCCCATGCCGGCGGCGAAGGCGATGCGCAGCGCATCGGACAGGCTGCGCGCCCTCAGCTTGATCATGATGTTGGCGCGGTGCACCTCGACCGTGCGCGGTGAAATGCCGAGATGGTAGGCGATGGTCTTGTTGGGATGGCCTTGCGCCAGCCCTTCGAGCACCTCGCGCTCGCGCTCGCTCAGCGCGCCGAGCACGACCTCGGCATCGGCGGCGCGTTCGATGACGTTCTTCTCCGCGGCGAGCCGTTCGAACGCGCGGCGGATCGCGTCCTCGAGCGCATCGGTCTCGAACGGCTTTTCGAGAAAGTCGACCGCGCCCGCCTTCATCGCCTTCACCGCGACGGCGATGTCGCCATGGCCCGTCAGCACGATCACCGGCATCGTCATGCCGCGCTTGTTGAGCTCCTCCTGGACCTCCAGCCCGTTCATCTTCGACATGCCGATATCGAGCAGGATGCAGCCCGTCTCGACGTGACGCACGTCCTTGAGGAACCTGACCCCTGATTCCCAGGTGCGCACCGCATAGCCCAGCGTATTGAGGAAGTAGCTGGTTCCGCGGCGGACGCTTTCCTCATCGTCGATGACGTGGACCAGGGACCGTTCGGTCATTCGGCCACCTCCATATCTGCGCGGGCGAGCGTGAAGTGGAAGCACGCGCCGCCCTGATCGTGCGGCTCCATCCAGATGCGCCCGCCATGCGCCTCGATGATGGTGCGGCAGATCGACAGGCCGAGGCCCAGGCCGTGGGTCTTGGTGCTGTTGAAGGCGCGGAACAGGTTCTCGGCGATCTCCGGCACCACGCCCGCGCCGGTGTCGGCGACGGTCACGTGCAGATAGCCGTCCTCGTCGGATCTGCTCGAGACCGTGAGCAGACGCGTGGGGGACTGGCTCATCGCCTCGACCGCGTTGCGCATGAGGTTGATGAGCACCTGCTGGATCTGGATCTTATCGACCAGCACTTGGCGCTCCACCTGATCGAGCTCGAACTGCGTGCGGATGCCCTTCTCGCGGGCGTCGATCAGGGCAAGCTTCGAGGCTTCGTCGACAAGCTCGACCAGATCCTCGACCGACTTCTCGACTTCGCCCCGCGCCACGAACTCGCGCAAGCGGCGGACGATTCCCCCGGCCCGCAGCGCCTCCAGATAGGCGCTCTCAAGCCCATCCTCGACCATCCCGCGATCCTCGGGCCCGTCGCGCAGCAGGTTGCGCGCGCCGCGCACGAAGGTGGCGACCGCGGTGACCGGCTGGTTGAGCTCGTGCGCAAGGGCCGAGGCCATCGTCCCCATGGCGCTCACCCGGGTCGCGTGGACGAGATCCGAGCGGAGCTCGTCGATGCGCTTCTCCGCGGCATGTTTCTCGGTCAAGTCTCGGATAAAGCCAGTAAAGACGCGCGCGCCTTTCGAGACCGCCTCGCCCACGGCCAGCTCCATCGGGAAGGTCGTGCCGTCGCGCCGCTGCCCGATCACGGTGCGGCCGATTCCGATGATCCGTTTTTCGCCCGTCGCGAGATGACGCTCGATATAGCCGTCATGCCGCTCGCGGTCCGGCGAGGGCATGAGCCGGCTGACGTTCAAGCCGACCACCTCGGCTTCGGCATAGCCGAACATCCGCTCGGCGGCGGCGCTGAACCATAGGATTTTTCCGGTTTCGTTGATGACGACCATCGCGTCGGGAACGGTGGCGAGGATTGAGCGGAAATGGGATGCGCTCGCCGCCAGCTCGCGCTCGGCGGCGCGCTGCTCGGTCACGTCGCGGATGACCTTGCCGAACCCCTTGAGCTTGCCCTGTCTGTCGTACAGCGCGGTAAGCGTGATGTGTGCCAGGAACTCCGATCCGTTCTTGCGGACGTGCCAGTCCTCGCGCTCGATCCGGCCCTCGTCGCGCGCCCGCGCAAGGTCGCGTTCCGGCTTGCCCGCCGCCACGGCCGCCTCGGGATAGAATAGGGCGTAGTTCCGCCCGACCACCTCGGCCTCGCTCCAGCCCTTGAGGCGCTCGGCCGCCTTGCTCCAGATCGTCACGTTCCCATCGGGATCGAGCATGTAGATGCCATAGCCGGTGGCGCCGTCGATCAGCAGGTTGAGCTCCTCGGCGAGCTTGTCGGCACGCTCGGCACGGCGTTCGGCGCGGCGCTCGCTCTCCTGCGACTTGCGGCGAAGCCGGGTGACGTGCCCGGCGATCCAGATGATCAATGCCGCCGCGATCCCGAAGACGAGCAGGTCCATCGACCAGATCGGGCCGGACAGCCATCCGATCCCGCGCACCACGGCCACGGCGAGCAACGCCGTCAGGATCGCCGGCCCGCGCCCGGCAAAGACTCCCGCCGCCAGCACCGCGACGCTGAAGAACAGATAATAGCCACGCCCCGGCAACCAGGGTTCGAAGCTCAAGCGCACCAGTGCGGCGACGGCCACGGCAAGCACCGCGAATCCGTAGCCAAGCCAAGCGCGAGAGCCGATGGACGTGCCTTCAGCTTTCATGCGGCCCCCGCCGGACGGGAATAAATGTCTGCATCAGCATCACTTACCGGCCGGCAACCCGGCATAACATAAGGATGAAGCTTGGCAAAATCCCGCGGTGTCCCGTCCTGGCGCGGCATTGCCGGGTTGATCGGCCGGCGCTTTGCGGGGACAATCGGGCCATCATGTCGAATGCGAGTGAAGTGATCGCCAGGCGCAAGCTTTCGGACGAGGTGTTCGACCGGCTGAAGGCGATGATCGTCAATGGCGGGATCGCGATCGGGGAGAGCATGCCCTCCGAGCGCGAGCTGATGACTCGGTTCGGGGTGGGTCGGCCGGCGATCCGCGAGGCGATGCAGGCGCTCGCCAATCTCGGTCTGGTCACGATCAGCCATGGCGAGCGCGCGCGCGTCCGCGAGGTCACCCCCCAGGCCGCGCTCCGCCAGGTCGACCCGATCGCGCAGCTGCTGCTGTCGACCTCGCCCCATTCGCTCGAGCATCTGAAGGAAGCGCGCAGCTTCTTCGAATGCGGCATGGTGCGCCGCGCCGCCGAGCTGGCCACGCCCGACGACGTCGCCGTCCTGCGCGACTTGTGGGAACGCCAGCACGCCGCGCAGGGCGATGCCGAGGCGTTCATCCGCGCCGACATGGCGTTCCACGCCAAGCTCGCGGCGATGACCGGCAACCCGATCTACCCCGTGGTCAGCGAGGCGATGCTCGGCTGGCTGCAGGAATATCATACGCACATGCTGATCTGGGAAGGGCGCAGCGAGCAGACGCTGGCCGAGCATGCCGAGATCATCGCGCGGATCGCGGCCAGCGACCCGGCGGGCGCCGAGCGCGCGATGCTGCGCCATCTCGAACGCTCCAACCATCTCTATGTGCATGCCGACGCCGTGGCGGGCTGAGCCGGTCAAGCGAGCGCGACCCGCGCTATCGCGAATTCCTCGAGCGTGAACGTCCGGCCCGCGACCTCTATTGGACAGGGCCGGTCGGTGAGGTTGGCGAGAAGCAGGCAGTCCTCCGCGCCGAGCGCGGCGACCTCGTCCGGCCGGCTCACCGTGCAGGCGTGGCGCGGGCGGCCGGCGAGCGCGGCGAGCTGCCGGATGGCCTCGAACACAGGGCGCGGCCCGGCGTCGCCGATCGCCCCCAGCGGACCGGTGAGCGTGCCCAGCGTCAGCGTATCGAGGTCCGCTTCCCCGGTCGCCGCCGCATAGCCGATCGTCCAGGCGGCGGCAAACCGGCCGTCCTGGCGCGGATCGGCCGTCGCCATCGGCATGCGGACGCGATCCGGATTTGGCATGGTCCGCGAGCCATAGGGGTTCTGCCGCATGCCGATCGTGATCGGCCCCAGGCGATAGGGGATGTCGGGATAGATGGCGCGGGCGGAACGCAGGATGTGGGGGATCGCGCCGAGCGATTCCATCACGCTGCGGTCGTCGGCGGCGTGGACGATCGGACAGGTCGCGTGGGTGATGAAATCGAGCGATTCGGCGGGCACGCGCTTGCGGTTGAGCTCGGTGAAATAGCTGAACATCCCGCCGCCCAGCGGCAGATCCGGAAAGGCGCGGCGCGCAGCGGCGTAGACTCGCTCGAGCGGCGGGCAAGCAGGCCAGACGCTGCCCGGCGGCGTGGATTGCAGGTCGGGCTTGGGAAACACGGTGATGGCGTCGAGCGCCAGTCCCGCAGCGCGGACCTGGCTGGCGATCCGCCGCAGTTCAGCGTCCAGGTCCCCATCCGCGGCGATCAGGCATTCGAGCGTGCGCCGCGCGCTGCTACGCCCGGCAATCCGCGCCAGCGAGGCCATCGCCGCCGCACCCTGCCCCGATGCGTCGAAGCTGAGCAGCAGGTCCTGCACACCGATCCCGGCGATGCTCTCGCTGCACGCCGCACGATTGCCGGCCTCGTCGGGGGTGATGGCGATGCCGATCCGCGGCATCGTGCCGATCGCCTCACCGATCTCCACCCGCACCGGTCCGCTGGTCCGCACGGCGGCTGGCGGCGCACCGGAGATGCGCACCGACACTGCCTGCCGGCTGCGCTCGCCGGCGCGCATCACATAGGGCCAAGGTTGGTTCAACGGCCGCGAATAGGTCTTGTACGACGCGTCGGACCAGTTGCGCTGGTCCTCCATCTCGAAGGTCTCGCCCGCCAGCCGGCAGTCGATCGTGTTGGCGCCCTGGATGTGAGTCAGCGCGGCGATATCGGTGAAGGGCTGCCAGGGATCGATCAGCACGGGAAAATGCGACTCCTCGGTCCGCCCGTCGCCATGCGTCACCGTCAATGGCGCGCCCGCGAGATCGGCCGGGTGGAGAATGCAGAAGCCCACGCGATTGGTCGTGAAATCGTCGCACGCCTCGGCCTCGACGATGAAATCGAGCGTCGCGGCGGTGGCGTCGATCACCGCATTATAGTCGATACGTCGGCCGTCCGGATTGCGGCAGGTGGCGCGCCAGCGGATATGCAACATGTCCGGTTCGTCGAGAACCGTCAGCTCCGCGATCTGCGGTGCCGGTGTGCCCCAGTCGCGGTCGCGCACGCGATAGGCGATGCTGCGCAGCACCTCGACGCCGCCGAAGCGTAGCGCGCGGACCTCGCCATCGGCGAACTCGAACGACAGGGCGCCGATCGCGAACGTCCGCGTCGCGGTCTCGGCTTCCTCCGTTCCATAGAGCTCGAGACGCGTGGGCATCGGCCGCTCCTGGTCAGGTGATCCGCCGGATGCTCTCGGTCAGCTCGTCGCGGTCGAACACGCGCTTCCAGTCATCGCGCATCAGCGCCGGCTTGCCGAAGGTGATCGCCTTGTTGCACGCGTCGGAGAAGGCGCCGGGCACATGCTTGAAGATCACCGCGCCGAGGATGTTCATGTGCCCGAGCAGGAAATCCCGCGCCGCTTCCTCGGGCACCCCACGCGCGACCACCTCGTCCATCGCCTCGCGCATCACGTCGAGCAGCGAGGCGCAGACCGTCTCCGACAATCCTGGCTCGAGCAGCGCCATCTGGCCGACCGTCACGCGGTGCGAGCGCAGGATCGGCGCCCAGATGACCTTCGCGATCGCTTCGCCCAGCCCATAATGCTCCTCGGGGCCCTGCATCATCGCGTTGACGATCGACTGGCGCGCATAAAGCCCACCGAACCGGTCGTCGCGCGCCGCCGGATCCGTCTCGTCGTTGAAGATCGGCGGATGGCAGGGGTGAGTCACGAAATAGGTCAGGTCGGGCCGGTCGGGCAGATGGCCGGCAAAGGGCGCGGCGGCATCGAGCGCCATGATCATCGTGCCCGCCCGAAGCCATGGCGAGATCTCGTGCGCCACCTTGCCGACATGCGTGTCGGGCACCGCGAGGACGACCACATCGACATCGTCGAGCGCCACCGCCTGACCGACGCAATCGATCCCGAGCTCGCTCTTCAGCCGAGCACGGCCCGGTTCGCCCGGCTCGACATGGCGCACGTCGAAATCGCTCGCCTGGAGGTTACGCGACAGCCGCGCGCCCATTTTCCCACCAGCACCGAACAGCGCGATCGCGACCATTATTTTCTCCTACTAATTATCTTGAATATTATATGACAATATGCTGGTATGATGAGTAGCACAGATTGCTCGCATAGAACGAGCACGAATCTCAGTGGAGGGATGCAGTTGCTCGTCAGCCTGGGTCTCGCAGGGGACATATGGAGCGTATCGCCGGGGGCGGCGCGGGATCCCGCTCGCGCCTTATGTGATCGAGCACCGCGGCTATGCCGAGTGGCGGATCGACATGCGCGCCCTGCTCCAAAGGCGACAGACGAACACGGCTTCATCACCCCCCGGAATGGGCATTTTGGCCTCCGACGGGCGGCGCTTTCGCCGGCGAGGCGTCGATCTGACTGGCTGGTCGCAGAATTCGCCACTGCCGCTCAAGGCAGGCTGAGAAGCGCCCGCCGATCGGGATCGATCTATCTAATTATAATTAAAAGATAAAATAGAAACTTACCCAGGACAGCGATAACATCAGGGAGGCTTGAAATGCGGATTACGGATCGCGCGCGCGCGGGCGTCGCTTTGTGTGCACTGATTGCGATGGCCCCGGGCATCGCCTATTCCCAGGAGGCCTCGACGCCGCCGGACAATCCCGAGGAAGAGATCGTCATCAGCGGGATCCGCGCCAGCATTCAGTCGGCGCAGAACATCAAGCGCAATTCCGACCAGATCGTCGACTCGATCGTCGCCGAGGACATCGGCAAGCTGCCCGACGTCAACGTCGCCGAGGCGCTCCAGCGCGTGTCGGGCATCCAGGTCGGGCGTGACCGCGGCGAAGGCGGCAGCATCGCCATCCGCGGCCTCACCCAGGTGTTGACCACGATGAACGGCCGCGAGGTGTTCACGGCCGGCGACGGCCGCACCTTCAACCTCCAGGACGTCCCCGCCGAGCTCGTCGCCGGCCTCGACGTCTACAAGACGCCCTCGGCCGATCTCATCGAGGGCGGCATCGGCGGCGTGGTCGACGTGCGCACGCGCAAACCACTCGACAAGAAGGGTTTGGTCGTGGGCGCCAGCCTGCGCGCGCGCTATTCCGACCTCGCCGACAAGGTGAAGCCGATGGGCTCGCTGCTCGTCAGCAACAGCTGGGACGTGGGGGACGGCGAGCTCGGCATCCTCGTCGCGGGCGCTTATCAGGAACGCGCCTTCGCGACCGACATCGTCAATCCGGGTGCGCCCAATCCACGCACCGACGTGGTCGCCGGCCAGACGGTGATCGCGCCAAACGGCTCCTACCAGCCGGCGATCAACGGTCTGCGCACGCGCATCGGCGTCGACGCGATGGTCCAGTACAAGCCTAACCCTGACCTCGAATTCTACGGCCAGTTCAGCTACCAGGATTTCAAGTCGATCCAGACCCAGACCGGCCTCAACATTCCGACCAACCCGTCGGGCCGCTGCCGCCCGACCGGCGGGCCCGTCCGTTGCGTCCCGATCGCCGGCAGCGCGGTGCTCGCGCCGGGCACCAACGACGTGCAGAAGATCTCGTACAGCGACGTGCCGTTTCTCACCTTCGGCGTTGCGCGCGATACCTATGACGAGAACTGGCAGTATTCCGCGGGCGTAAAGTGGGATCTGGGCCCGAACCATATTCAGATCGACGGCAACTTTTCGAAGTCCGAGAACACGCTCTATTATTCCGAGCTCGATCTCATCGGCACCGCGACCCGCGCTGACCAGGACCTCACGACCGAAGTGCCGTCGATGCACCTGCTCGGCATCGACCTCAACAACATCGCGAATTTCCGCATCGGCGACATGACGCGGAGCGAGAACTACTACAAGGGCGAGCTCAGGGCCGTGCGCGCCGATGCTCAGTTCGACATCGACAGCAACTTCCTGAAGCGCGTCGACATCGGCGTGCGCTATGCCGACCGCAAGACTCAGTTCGAACCGGTGCGTTTCTTCCAGTCCGGCAACGGCACCGTTGCCGCCCAGCCACTCGCCGACCTGTTCATCCCGAACCCGCTCAACAACATGTTCAGCGGCAGTTCGTCGATCGACCAGAATTTCCTAGTGGCGAACTACAACCTGCTGCGCGACGATTTCAACGCGGTCCGCACCCGCCTCGGGATCACCACCGCGCCGGCCGTGACGCCGCTCGGCATCTACACGATCAACGAGAAGACCTCGGCCGCCTACGGCGTGATGCGGTTCGCGTCCGATGGTACGCTGCGCGTCGACGGCAATGTCGGCGTTCGCCTGGTGAAGACCCAGCTCAGCGTGGTGGGCAACCGCGCGGTGTTCACCCAGCGCGCGGGAACCGGCACGGGTCCCGGCAATCCGGCGATCTTCGACCAGACGGGCTTCGCGCCGGTCAATGTCGACACCGACTATCTGACCGTGCTGCCGAGCGCCAACGTGCGAATCCGCTTCACCGACGAACTCCAGCTACGCCTGGCCGCGTCGAAGGTGATCACCCGCCCGAACTTCGGCCAGCTCGCTCCGACGTTAACCCTGGTGCCCGCGTCGCAGACCGGCTCCTCGGGCAACCCGGACCTGCGTCCGCTCAAGGCCGACCAGCTCGACGCCAGCCTCGAATATTATTTCGGGCCGACCAGCTCGGTCTATGTCGCAGGATTCTATCGCAAGGTGCGCGATTTCATCCAGTCGTCGAACGTCGGCGCGGACGAGATCATCGACGGCATCGCCTATCGCATCACCCGACCGGCGAATGGTGGCAACGGCACGATCAAGGGTCTCGAGGTCGGCGGCCAGACCTTCTTCAGCTTCCTGCCCGACCCGCTCGACGGCCTCGGCGTGCAGGCCAACTACACCTATGTCGACAGCAACACGACGACGTCGTTCGCCGGCGTAACCGCGCCGCTCAGCAACCTCTCGAAGCACAGCTACAATGCGAGCCTGATCTACGAGAAGGGTCCGATCTCCGCCCGCGTCGCCTATAACTGGCGCGGCAAGTTCCTGAGCGGCATCGCCAATGGCGGGTCGGTGCTCGGCGTCTACCCGACCTATCGCAAGGCCTATGGCTGGCTCGATGCATCGATCAACGTCGATATCACGAAAAACTTCACCTTCACGCTGGAGGGCAGCAACCTCACCCGCGCGCAGACCGATCTCTACTTCGACGTCCCGACGCGCCGCGGGAACTACGAGCAGGATGATATCCAGCTGCTCGCAGGCATCCGCTTCAAGCTCTGAGAAAACCCTGACGTCCCCGCAGCGGGCTGCGGGGACGTCAACCCGGCGCATCACAAATCGAATTCGCGCCGGATCGTCTCGCCATGCTGGTCGATCGCCGGCGCGCCAGCCGAGGCGCCCGGCCGCTCGCCGTCGATCCGCACCGGCGCGCGCGTCGTGGCAAGAGCGCCCGCCTGCTGCACCATGTCGAGCCGCCGGAACGCCTCCTCCGACAGCAATGCCGGCCAGTCGTTGACCGGCGCACACCAGATGTCATGCGCGCGCAACCGGGCCATCCAGTCGCCCGTGCTCCCCGTTTCGAGCCGCGCTGCGATCATCGCATTGAGCGCATCGCGATCGGCGAATGGATCGCCCCCCAGCTCGCAGCCGAGCAGCGGTGCGAGCCGATCGAGCGGGGTCATCGCCAGCGCGAGCCAACCGTCCGCGGTGCGGTACACGCCATAGGGCGCGGCGAGATAGGCGTGCGCCCCATGCGCTGCAGTGCGTCGCGGCAACCGTCCACCGTCGTTGAGATGAGTCGTCAGCACCTCGAACTGGAAGTCGATCAGCGCCTCGAGCAAGCTGGTCTCGACCGTCGCCCCCTCGCCGCTGATCCCGCGCCTGACCAATGCCGCGAGAATGCCCTCGGCCAGCAGATGCCCCGCGAGCATGTCGCCCACCGACAGCCCCACCGGCACCGGCCCGTCGCTCGCGCTGCCGTTGAGCCACATCACGCCGGACAAGGCCTGCGCCAGCAGGTCCTGCCCCGGAAGGTCCACCCAGGGCCCCTCCCCGCCATAGCCGCTGATCGATCCCACTACGAGTCGCGGATTGACGGCGCGCAGATCGGCTGGCCCGACACCCAGCCGCGCCGCCACGCCTGGCCGGAAATTCTGGATCACCACGTCGGCGCGCGCCGCGAGCCCCAGCAATGCCGCGCGATCACGCTCGTCCTTATAGTCGAGCGCGATGCTCTCCTTGCCGCGGTTGATCGCGTGGAACAGCGTCGAGGCGCCGCCGATCTCGGTGTCCGAAAGATACAGCGTGCGGCAGATGTCGCCCCCGCCCGGCCGCTCGATCTTGATCACCCGCGCCCCGAGATCGCCCAGCCGCAGCGCCGCCGAAGGACCCGACAGGAACTGTGCCATGTCGATCACCACCAGCCCGTCGAGAAGACGTGCGGTGCTCATCGGCTGCCCCGGAACAGCGCGTTGAGCGCGGCTAGCGCCGGACCGGCGGGCTCGCCCGCCCGCAGCGCCTCGTTGAGCCGCAGCGATGCCGCGTGCTGGAACGCCATATAGCCATCGTGCCGCGGCCGCAGCCAGGCGCGGTCGAGCGTCGTACGGGTATTGGCGTAGAAGCCGGCGACGGGCTCGTTCACTGCCGGATCGCTCCACGCGTCTGCATGGCCCGGCTGCCCACCTGCAGCGGCATAGAGACCGCGCTGCACGTCGCCCGAGGCGATCCATTGCGCGAACGCGGCGGCTCGATCGGGTGTCTTGCCGAAGGCCGACACCGCGATGCCGGTGCCGCCCAGCGCGGTGCCGCGGGGATCGGCGGCGGGCACGTCGGCGAAGGCGATCCGCGCAGGCCGGAATCCGTCCAGCGCATAGCTCACATAGCCGTAGATCAACGGCACTGCCGCCAGCCGCGATTCGGGTTCGGCCATCACCTCGAACACCGCGATCGGATCCTGTCCATAAGCCGCGGGATCGACGATCGCAGACAGTTCGGCAAGCTGCTCGTACGCCGCGCAGGTCTTCGCCGGGAACAGCTCGTCGCCATCGACCGGCAAGGTCACGCCGTTCATCCCGCTCAGGCTGAACAGCGACATCAGCGAATGCGGCGGGCGCAGCGGGATTGTCAGCCTCCCTTCCTTCGCCAGCGCGATCACTTCGTCCCAGCTCGTGGCGGGGGCCGCGATCCGCCCGGGTACCCAGGCCTGGACCTGCGAGGCGGCGTCGATCGGCAGCGCCCATTGGTGTCCGTTCCAGTGATAGCTTTCGTACGAACCACCCACCGATCCGGCGGCGATCCCCGCCAGCATCTCCGCGTCGCACGCTCCATCCAGTGCGACCAGGCAGCCGGTATCGGCGACCTGCCCGACATGCGGGTGATCGATCACGATCATGTCGTAGCGGCGGGCGAGGTCCTCGACGGGATAAGTCTCGAAATCCTGCAGCGAGCGGCGGTCCCATTTGATCGTCTCGCCATGCAATTCCGCCCATGCGCGCGAGGCGGCGGCGAGCGGATCGTACCCACGTGGATGATCCCAGGTCATGCCCTTCATCGCACTCTTCTACCCCAAATCCGCTTGACGCCATCAAGGGCTCCGAATAGCAAGAATATATCATATTAAAACACTAATTGAGAGGATCGGGGGGTTGTGGCCGCTGATCAGCACGATGCGGACTTGATGCTGCCCCTGGCTGGCCTGACCGTGCTCGATTTCAGCCAGTTCCTCGCCGGCCCGTCCTGCGCGCTACGCCTCGCCGATCTCGGCGCGGATGTGATCAAGGTCGAGCGACCCGATGGCGGCGACGCGTGCCGCGCACTCCATCTCGCCGACCTTCCCTTCGACCAGGACAGCGCGCTGTTCCACGCGATCAATCGCGGCAAGCGTTCGGTCGCCGCCGATCTCAAGGACGCTGGCGATCTCGAACGGGTGAAGGCGCTGGTCGCCAGGGCCGACGTGCTGATTCATAATTTCCGCCCCGGCATCATGGACCGGCTCGGCCTCGGCTGGACCGCGGTCTCGATGCTCAACCCGCGGCTCATCTATGCCGGCGTGAG
Source organism: Sphingomonas sp. (assembly GCF_039595165.1). Taxonomy (GTDB): domain Bacteria; phylum Pseudomonadota; class Alphaproteobacteria; order Sphingomonadales; family Sphingomonadaceae; genus Sphingomonas. The sequence continues at coordinate 26,317 of NZ_JBCNMA010000001.1, read as the reverse complement.
CGGCTATGGCCCGGAGGGACCATGGCGCGACAAGCCCGGCCAGGACCTGCTCGTCCAGTCGCTCTCGGGCATTGCGTGGCTGTCGGGCGACGCCGAGGGCGCGCCAGTGCCTGCGGGTCTCGCCCTCACCGACATGATGGCCGGGGCGCAACTCGCCCAGGGAATCCTCGCCCTACTGGTCCGCCGCGGCACGACCGGGCGTGGCGGACGCGCCGATGTCAGCCTGATCGAGACCGCGATCGACCTTCAGTTCGAGCATCTCTCGGTCTGGCTCAATCGAGGCGGCGCGATGCCGCAGCGCTCGGCGGTGGCGAACGCCAACCTCTATCTCGCCGCGCCTTACGGCATTTATCCGACGGCGCAGGGCTATCTCGCGATCGCCATGTGCCCGGTCGACAAGCTTGGCCGCACGCTCGGCTGCGCGGCGCTGGAAGCCGTTCCCGTCGATCGCTGGTTCGCCGACCGCGACGCGATCAAGGCCGCGTTGCGCGATCATCTCGCGGGCGGCACCGCCGCGCATTGGCTGAGCCTGCTCGAACCCGCGGGCATCTGGGCAGCTCCGGTCAACGACTGGCCGGGCTTCGCCGCCGACCCGGCGTTCGCGGTGCTGCGCCCGACCCAGCAGATCACCTCGCCCGACGGTGAAACGCTCACTCTCACCCGCTGCCCGATCCGCATCGACGGGCAGATCCTCGCCAATGGTCGGGCCGCGCCGCGGCTCGGCGCCGACACCGCGCTTCTGGAGCCGCAGCCATGATCGTCGAGCAATATTTCGAGGACTATGAGATCGGGTCGGAGCGGACCAGCTTCGGGCGGACGATCACCGAGACCGATTTCGTCGTTCATGCCGGGCATACCGGCGACTTCTTTCCGCACCATATGGACGCCGCCTGGTGCGCGACGCAGGATTTCGGGCAGCGTATCGCGCACGGCACCTTGGTCTTCTCGGTCGGCATCGGCCTCACCGCGACGACGATCAACCCCCACGCTATGTCGTACGGCTATGACCGGCTGCGCTTCATCCGCCCGGTCCATATCGGCGACACCATCACCACGATCACACGCATCGCCGAGAAGCGCGACCATCCCAAACGCGCCAGTCACGGTGTGGTCACCGAAGCGGTCGAGATCCGCAACCAGCAGGGGCAGACCGTGCTGGCGTGCGAGCATCTCTACCTCGTCACGCGGCGCGAACCGCTCGCCTGACGATGCGCTGGCGCCCGCTTCCGCTGCTGTTCTGCGCGCTGGTGTTCGCGGTCGCGATCGCCGCGCTCGCTGGCCTGCGGCATGCGGCGAGCGCCAGTGCGCCGGCGGTTGCGGCCAGGGCCGGCGGCCCGCGCTACGGCCTGTCGAGCGTGGGCCTGAGCTACCCCTTCGCCGCGGCCATCGCCAAGGGCTTCAGCGACGCCGCGGCGGAAGCCGGCGCGACCGCGGTGATCCTCGACGCGCAAGGCGACGTGCAGAAGCAGGCCAACGATATCGACGATCTCGTCGCGCAGGGCGTGAAGGGCGTCGCGATCATGCCGCTCGACTCCGTTGTCGCGCAGAGCTGGGTGCAGCGCGTCGGCCGCGCCGACATCCCGGTCGCGGCGGTCGCGGCCTTGGTCGGCGACCCCAAGACGCGCCGCATCGACGACGTCTATCCGGGCTTGGTCGCGCTCGCCTCGCAGGACGAGGTTGCCGCGGGCGAGGCCGCGGGCAAGCTCGCCACACGCCTGCTCCCGCAGGACCGCACCGCACGCATCGCGATCATCGAGGGCGCGGCCGGCTTCCCCGAGGTCGAGCAGCGCGCCCGCGGCTTTCGCCAGGGCCTCGACGCCGCCGGTATCCGCTATCACGTCGTCGCCGCGCAGCCGGGCAACTGGACCTCCGAGGGCGGCGAGGCGGCGTGCCAGAACATCCTCGCGGCACAGCCCGGCATCGACCTGTTCTTCAACGAGGCCGACGATATGGTCATCGGCTGCGCCCGCGCCGTGCGCGCCGCGGGATCGAAGGCGCGGCTGATCGGGGTCGGTGGCTCGAAGCTCGCCATCGCCTCGATCAAGGCCGGGGCGGTCGACGGCACCGTCTGCTTCAAGCCCGAAGCGCTCGGCGCGCTGGCGTTCCGGGCGCTGGCGGGCGAGGCCGGGCCGCGCTTCCGCACCTATCCCATCCCGGCGGTGACTCAGGCCAATGTCGCAGAGTGTGTCGGGCAATGGTGACGCTCACGCTCGAAGGGATCGCCAAGACCTTCCCCAATGGCACCATAGCGCTAGCCGGAGTCGATCTTACGCTCGCTCCCGGCAAGGTCCATGGCCTGCTCGGCGCGAACGGCGCAGGCAAGTCGACGTTGATCAAGATCCTGTCGGGCGCGCTGTCGCCGTCCGCGGGCACGATCCGGCGCGGCGGCGAGACGCTGCGCTTCAGCGGGCCGCGCGGCGCCAAGAAGGCTGGCGTCGCGACCATTTACCAGCACGTCCCGCTCGTCCCGACCCTGAGCGCGTTCGAGAATATCGTGCTCGACGAAGGCGGCTGGCTGCGTGGTGGCGATCGCCCGCGGATCGCGGCGCTGGCGGAATCGCTCGGCAATCCTTTCGCGCTCGACGACCTGGTCGCGGACCTACCCATCGGCGCGCGCCAGATGGTCGCGATCGCGCAAGCGCTTGCGACCGGCGCCGAGGTGGTGGTGATGGACGAGCCGACCGCCTCCCTCGCGGGGCATGAGCGCGTGCGCGTCTACGAGACAATCCGGCAGCTGGCCGACGAGGGCAAGGCGGTGCTGTTCGTCTCGCACTTCATCGACGAGATCGTTGCGCTGACCGACGAGGTGACCGTGCTGCGCGACGGGCGCGCGGTGCTCCACGCGCCCACCGCCGAGCTCGACGCGCACCGCATCGCCGCCGCCATCGCCGGCAGGGCAGTGACGGCACTGGCGCGCTCCCCGGAACCGCGCGCGCTCGGCGCGCCGGTGCTGGAGGTGCGCGACCTCGCCTCGCCGGGCAAGCTCGCGCCGACCAGCTTCACGCTGCGCGCGGGGGAGATCCTCGGCGTCTCGGGCGTGCTCGGCTCAGGCCGCAGCGAGCTGCTCCACGCCATCTTCGGCGCCGATCCCGATGCCTCGGGCGAGGTCATGCTCGACGGCAAGCCGGTCGGCCGCTGGCCCGACGAGGCCGTCGCGGCAGGCATCGCGCTGGTGCCCGAGGACCGTGCGAAGCAAGGCTATGTCCCCGGCCTCACCCTTGCCGAGAACATCGCCCTGCCCCGCGCGCCCGGCCTGCTGCTCGACGGCGAGCGCGACCGCGTCGATGCAGATGCGGCCATCGCCCGCCTCGCGATCAAGGCACCCGGCGCCGACGCGCTGCCAACCGAGCTTTCCGGCGGCAACGCGCAGAAGGTTGTGATCGCCAAATGGCTGGTCCCCGGCACGCGCGTGCTGCTGCTCGACGAGCCGACCGCCGGCATCGACATCGGCGCGCGTACCGACATCCTCCGCCTCGTCCGCGAGTCCGCCGATGCCGGGCTGCCCGTCATTCTCGTCTCCTCGGAATTCGAGGAACTGCTCGCGGTGTGTGACCGCATCCTTGTGCTGCGCGACGGGCGCGTCGTCGGCGAAGCCGATCCGGCCGTCAGCGACGAGGCCGATCTGATCCTCATGGCCGGGGGCGGCAAGGCCTCTATGGGAGCCCAAGCATGACCGACTGGCGCCGTATCTTCGGGTTGCGCGAGGCAGGCGTCTACTACGCGCTGCTGCTGCTGATGTTCGTGCTCGCCGCGCTCGCCGCGTCGCACGGGCTGCCGCCCTATCTGTCGGGCCAGAATCTCGGCAACATCGCCTACCAGGCGTCGCTCGTCGGGATCATGGGGGTGGCGATGACGGTGATGCTGATCACCGGCGCATTCGACCTGTCGGTCGCCTCAGTCGCGGCGCTCGCCGCGGCGGTGCTGGTTGGCCTCGCGGGCCAGATCGGCTTTGGTCCCGCCGCGATCGCCGCGCTGTGCACCGCCGCTGCGATCGGGTTGATCAACGGTGCGATCGTCCAATTTGTCGGGATCAACGCGTTCATCGTCACGCTCGGCACGCTGACCGCGGTGCGCGGGCTGGTACTGATCCTCACCGACGGCCGCTCGCTGATGGTCGAGAATCCGCACGTGCTCCAGCAGATGCTCGCGTTCGAGAGCACGCGCGTGCCGTTGTTCTGGCCGCTGCTGGCGCTGGCCGCGGCGCTCGTCGTGCTCGGATTGATCAAGCGTGAGCCGCTCCCCATTGTCGGCGGCGGCGTGGTCGGCAGTCTCGCGCTATTCGCCGGCCCCGGTTTCAACGTCGCCGCCCCGGTGGTCTATCTCGCGCTGTTCACCGCGCTCGTCTGGTTCGTTCTCAAATTCACCGTGATCGGTCGGCGGCTCTACGCAGTCGGCGGCAATGCCGAGGCGGCGCGACTCTCGGGCATCAACGTCCATGCCTATCGGCTGGGCGCGTTCGTGCTGTCGGGCGTCGCGGCGGGCTTTGCCGGCATCCTGTTCGGCTGCCGCCTCGGCGCGATCAACCCGACCGCGCTGCAGGGCGCGGAGCTCACCGTGATCGCCGCCGCGATCCTCGGCGGTACATCGCTATTCGGCGGGGCGGGCAGCGTGGTGAAGACGGTGGTCGGCGCGCTGCTGCTGTTCACGCTCACCAACGGTTTCAACATCCTCAATCTCGGCGCCAATTATCAGGGGCTGATCGAGGGCATCGTGGTGGTTGCCGCCGCGGCGATCTACACCGTCGGTGCCGATCGCCGCCGCGCGCGTCCGGCGAAGGTCGATACCGCGCCTGCGGAGGCCACGGCGTGACCAGACTCCGCATCGCCCTCCGCGCCTTCGGGCCGTTCGAGAGCGCGATCCAGCGGCAGTTCGACGATTTCGCTCGCACGACCGGCGTGAGGGCGACGCTCGAAGCCGTAGCGATGGACCTCAATCCGCTGCACGAGGCAGCGATCGGCAGCCGCGGCCTCGCGAAAGGCGAATGGGACATCGCCTTCCTCAACACCGATTGGCTGGCCGAAGCGCAGGCCGACGGCCTGCTCGAAAATCTCGAACCGCACATGGCCACCGCGCCGGTCGCGGATTTCCCCGAGGACTGGAGCCCATCGCTCACCACGATGCAGCGCTTCGCCGGCGGCTTCTGGGGCATGCCCTATCACGATGGCCCCGAATGCCTGGTCTATCGCCGCGACCTGCTCGACGCGGCGGGCATCGCCGTCCCCAAGACCTGGGACGAATTCCACGCCGCCGCCCGCGCGCTCCACGCGCCCGAACGCGGGCAATATGGCACCGTCCTCGCGCTGTTCCCCGACGGGCACAACAGCTTCTACGATTTCTGCATCCATATCTGGTCGCGCGGCGGCGAGCCGTTCGACGGCGAGCGCCCCGCCTTCACCAGTCCCGAGGCGCATGCCGCGCTCGATTTCCTGCGCGGACTCGCGGGCGACGATGCCGTCATCGCGCCGAACGCACGCGCGCTCGACAGCGTCAAATCCGGCCTCCTCTTCGCCGAGGGCAAGGTCGCGCTAATGGCCAACTGGTTCGGCTTCGCCGCCTATGCCGACACCGCTGACGAGAGCCGCGTGAAAGGCCTCGTCGATGTCGCCCCGCTTCCCGCCGGGCCCGGCGGACGCAGCATCTCGCTCAACGTCTTCTGGGTTCTGGCGATCGGCTCGGGCTCAACCAATAAGGATCTCGCCTGGGCGTTCCTGCGCCATTGCGCGACCGCGCCGATGGACAAGCTCACCACCGTCGAGGGGGCGATCGGTGTGCGCCGCTCGACCTGGACGGATGCCGAGGTGAACACGAAAATCCCCTACTACCACCGGCTCGACTGGCTGCACGACCACGCTCGCGGGATGCCGATGACGCCCAAGCTGGCGGCAATCTCCCACGTCGTCGACGACCTGATGACCGCTGCGACCACCACCGCCCGCCCTACCGCCGAGCTGCTCGCCGAAGCCCAGGTGCGCGCCGAGGCGTTCGCATGACGCTGCAGCAAGCCTGGCCGATGCCCTCCGCGCCGCGGCCGATCGTGATCATCGGTACCGGCGGGATCGTGAAGGATGCGCACCTGCCCGCCTATCGCAAGTCGGGTTTCACCGTCGCCGGCCTCTACGACACCGACCGCGACCGTGCCGCCGCGCTCGCTGCCGACTGGGGCATCCCGATCGTGTTCGACAGCCTGGAAGCGGCGGCGCAGGCCGATGCGGTGTTCGACGTCGCCGCACCGCCGGTCGTACATGCCGCGATCCTCGGTGCGCTGCCCGAGGGCGCCGCCGTGCTGCTGCAGAAGCCGATGGGGCTCGATCTCGACGCCGCGACCGCGATCCGCCAGGTCTGCCGCGACCGTGGCCTCACCGCCTCGGTCAATTTCCAGCTGCGCTACTCCGCGATGATGCTCGCGGTGGCCGATGCGATCCGGCAGGGCCGGCTCGGCGAGCTGGTCGAGATCGAGGTGCATCTCAATCTCGTCACGCCGTGGCACCTGTTCCCCCACCTCGTCCCCAATCCGCGCGTCGAGATCGTCTCGCACTCGATCCACTATCTCGACACGATCCGCGCGCTGGCAGGCGATCCGCAGGGCGTGCTCGCGCGCAACTTCGGGCATCCGTCGAGCAACCTCGCCGACACCCGCACCAGCATGATCCTCGATTATGGCGACCGCCTGCGCGTCACGCTCTCGATCAACCACCACCACGACTTCGGCCGCCGCTTCCAGGACGCGTCGTTCCGGGTCGAGGGCACCGAAGGCGCGGCGCTGGTCAAGCTCGGCCTGCTGCTCGACTATCCGACCGGCGAGCCGGACGAGTTGTGGCTCGCTCCGCGCGGCGGGCCGTGGGAGCAGGTTCCGCTCCAGGGCAAATGGTTTCCCGACGCATTCGTCGGTCCGATGGCCAACCTTCAGCGCTTTGCGGCAGGCGAGGACGCGGTTCTCGCCACGCAGGTCGAAGATGCGTGGAAGACGATGGCGCTGGTCGAGGCCGCCTATCGTGCCGCCCGACAACCCGCGACCCCGATCCCGGGCGCCTAGCCCTCGAGAACGAAACGCCCCGAACCGACCGTGATCGCGCCGTCGGTGCTGGCCACGGCCTTGCGCACGCCTGCGGCACGAGCTGCCGGCGCATTGCCTTCGCGCAACCGGGAGAGCGGAACGGGGAGCTTGCATCCCCAAACCCTCCCGGGCCGGCTCCCGGCTATCTGGGAGGGCGGGTCATACACATGTTATTCTATTATAAATCCCCGTCAGAGCTTCACCCGCACACCGAACTGGTAGCTGCGGTCGAGCTGGTTCGCCAGGCCCGGCATGTCGAGCGTGTTGTAATATTGCCGCTGATACGCCGCCTCGATGTTCACCACGTCGAACTTGACCGTCAGATAATCGGTCAGCGCATAGGAAGCGGAGAAATCGAGCGATGTCTGCGGCGCGTTCCACAGCCGGCGCCCGGCCGCGTCCGCCGAGTTCGACTGCACGCTGCGCGAGCGCCAGTTGTACGAGGCGTGGATCGACACCGGCCCCTTCTCGTACAGCGCCGTCACATTGTAGGCGTGGCGCGAGAGCTGGTCGGCGGGCACGCGGTCGGGCCGGCCCTGCACCTCGAGCGCGCTGTCGACGAAGGTGTAGTTGCCCTGGAAGCCGAGCCCGCTGAGCAGGCCAGGCAGGAAGTCGAAGAACTGCTGGTAGCTGACCTCGATCCCGCGGATGCGGCCGTCATTGGCGTTGCGCGGGCGCGTGATCAGATAGGTCTGCCCGTCGATCGTCTCCTCGTCGCGGAACTCCTGGATGAAGCCGGTGACGTCCTTCTGGAAGGCAGAGACCGCGACATAGTTCGCCTTGCCGAAATAATATTCGAGCGAGGCGTCATACTGGTCGGCCTTGGTCGCGACGAGATCGGGATTGCCGCCGCTGCCGGTCAGGTTGGTCGGGTTGAGGATCAGCGCCGGCGAGAGCTGGCCGAATTCGGGACGCGTGATCGCCTTCGAATAAGCGAGGCGGAGGAACAGGTTCGGGGTGAACTTGGCGCGCAGGTTCACGCTCGGCAGGTAGTTCTCGTACGGGGTCCCGCCGCTGATCTGCACCAGCTGGCCGGTCGAATCCGCTTGATAGACACGTTGCACGCCATCGGTGCGCACCGTGCGCAGGCCGATATTGCCGTCGATCGGCACGCCCAGGTCGAAGGCGAACTGCGCCTGGACGTAGCCCGCCAGCGTCTGCTCGGTATAGTCGTAGTTGCCGCTCAGCGGGAAAGCGGGGTCGTTGACATCGATCCCGGCCAGCACGCGCGTGCGCGCCATGTCCTTGAGATAGATATCGCGGATCGCCAGCCACTGGTTGGTCGACACCCCGTCGCCACCGCTGAACAGGCGATCGGGCGTCAGCTCGTACACCGCCGACAGCGGCTGGGCGAGCGTGACCGAGCGGTTCGCGGAATAGACGTCGTTGACCGCACGGTGATCCGCCCAGCGCACCCCGGCGAGCAGCGCGGTGATCGGACCGCCGCCCTCGAAGTCATACCGCACGTCCAGCCGTGCGGAAGGCTCGGTGCCGAGCACCTTGGTACCGAGATCGGAATAGGCCGGGCCGCTGAAATTGGCCGGGTCGGTCAGGTCGATCCCGGTGGTGGTGAAGTCCGGCGTGCCGGTCGACAGATCGACCGAAGCCGATGGCGCGCGTGCCCCCAGCGTGATGCTGCGCGAATAGAAGCGGCCCGCGCTCTCGGTGTAGGAGAATTGCCCGTTGACCGACAGCGGACCCGACTTCCAGTCGGCCGACACTGCGACCTGATAGGTGTCGTAGGGATTGTCGGTCGCACCGGTCTGCGCCTGGAGCCGGGCATTGGTCAGATCATACCGCCGGGCGACCGTGGTGCCGGGCACGAAATCGGGGACACCGTCGCCGGTGGTCGCGCCGTCCTGGCTCAGCGTCAGCTGCTGGGTGAAGCTGTGCCCGCCCGAATGGCTGTAGAGACCATCGACGGAGACCGTGAAGTTGGGCGACGGGCTCCATTGCAGCGAGCCGTACAGCGACGAACGCACGCGATCGCCGGTCTCGTAGCGAGCACGCACCTGGCCGGGCAGCGTCACCGTGTCGGCCGCCTCGCCGCGCACGCCGTCCCCATCGACGTCGAACAGCGCGGTGTTGTCGGCATAGGCGTTGGTCGACGCTTGGTAGCCGCCCGAGTAGAAGCGCTCGAACTGGCCGCCGAGCATCACGCCGACCTCGCCGCCGCCGAGATTCCAGCGATTGCTGACCACCGCCGAGACGCGCGGCGAGGCGCGGTCCTGGAATTCCGAATAGCTCGCCGACCCGGTCGCCGAGAGATGGAAGCCCTTGTAATCGAACGGGCGCGCGGTGCGGATGTTGATGAGCCCGCCGAGCCCGCCCTCGATCTGGTCCGAGGTCGCGGTCTTGTACACGTCGACGCCCGAGAGCACGTCCGCCGAGAAATCGAGCAGGGTCGCCGAGCGGGCGGCCTGGCTGAACAGCTGGCGACCGTTCACCGTGGTGTTCACCTGCTTGAGGCCGTGCACGACATAGGCGTTGCCCTCGCCGCGCGTGTTGCGCGAAATCTGCACGCCGGGGATGCGCTGCAGCGTCTCGGCGACGTTGGTGTCGGGCAGGTTGCCGAGATCCTCGGCAAGGATCGAATCCTGGATCTGGTTCGAGTTGCGCTTGACGTTGGCCGAGTTGGCGAGCGTCGCGCGGATGCCGGTGACGATGATCTCGCCCGCCTGATCCGCTTCCTGCGCCGCAGCGGTGTCGCCGGAGCCCTCCGTCTGCGCGGTAGCGGGCTGCGCCACCAGAAGCCCCACCGCCGCAGTACCTGCGAGAAGCGTGAATCGATTCGACATGCCGGGTCTCTCCATAAGCATACTCGGCCGGCCGCGCCTCTTTGGTCAGGCCGCCCTTAACCGCGAGCCTCTATCAGTCAGGCAAGTACAGGTAAATTGGTATTATGACTGACATCACTCGAATTTAAGCGAGTCGATCAGCACGCCTTCCGCGCTCAGCGTGACGGTATAGGTCCCGGCGTTGACGAAGCCTGGCGTGGCAACGGTGACGAGGCTCCATTCGCCCGCCGTCGCGGCGAAGGCGACGGGGATGGTCGCGATGTCGATACCGCTCGAGTCTCGCAGCACGACGCGGCCGGTGCGCGGGCCGTCGGGCGACTGGTAGCGCAGCTGCATCTGACGCTTGCCTGCCGCGCCGGTCTCGACGGTCCAGACGATCTGCCCCTGCCCCGCCATCGCGACATAGGCGGGGCCGGAATGGCCACGGACGCTGTTGGCGCGCACGGCACCCTGGAGCCGGACCTTCTCGTCCTCGGCCTCGTGCAGGCTGCGGTTCTTGGCGAAGGTGAAGTTGCCGGGCGCATAGGGCGAGGGCAATGCGCGGCGGACCAGCACCGGCATGGCCCGCGGGATCGCGACCGTCTCGCCCTTGCCGAGCGTGCGGGTGACGAACCGGACGGGTTGCGGCCCGGTCCCCGTCAGCCAAGCGCGCATCTCGCTCGCGCGCCAGCCCGCAGGCACCGGCGCGCCGTCGTCGATCGCCGCATAGAGGATCGCATCGTGGCGAACGGTGAGCGGCGTGGTGCCGGCCTGGTCCAGCGCGGCTGGGGTCAGCTGGTCGCTGTCGAGCAGGGCGGGCGGGAGCCCGGTCCAGCGCGGACCCTGCGGCGCAGCGGTGGCGGCCACGCCATTGTCGACGAAGCGCGTGATCGCCATGCCGGCATCGGCAGCGAGCGGAGCGACAAGGTCGCTGGCCGCCTCGATCGCGACCGGCTGGCCGCCGCGGCGCGCGATGGCGATGGCGGAGATCACCGCCTGCCCCGCCTTCACCTCGGGAATGCCGATTTCGATCGCGCTGCCGCGAATATCGACATCGACGACCTTGCGCACTGCCCGGCCGAACCCGGCCTCGGCGAAAATGTCCAGATCGTCGATCACCGTGCGGCCGTTGATCGCGACGTCGAACACGCGCCAGCCGCGCGCATCGATCCCGGCGCGGCCATACCAGGGTTCCACGAAATAGAGTTCGACGCGGTAACGCCCGTCGGGAACCGGGAAGCGCCAGCTCAGCTGCTCGCGCCCATAGCGGAAATCCTGGAACAGCGCCGGCGTATCGGTGCCCGCGACCGGATCGAAGGTCTTGCGGCGGCTGCCCAGCATCGGATCGAGTCCGGGATAGGCCTCGGCCCAGCTGCGCCAGCCCCAGCCGCCGGCATTTCCGGCGAGCTGCCGGTCGGCCGCCCAGCGGTTGCCCGCGGCGTCCACGATCGTGTCGCCGCCGGCGTTGATGCGATAGAGATAGCCGAGGCCCGGCGCGGACGCGGTCACGGCGACCTTGTCGGTCAGCGCGGCGACATCCGGCGCAGGCGGCAGATTGTTGAGGACGATCCGGTCGCGCGTGGCAACCCGGCCGCCCTCGATGCACGCCGCCGACAGGATGTTGTAGCGCAGCGTCACGCCGTTCCAGCGGAAGCGCCCCTCCCCGTCGGGCGCGCGCCGGCCGAGCGAGATGCGCCCGCCGGCATCGTTGAACAGCTCGACCGCGGCGCAGTTCGAATAGACCTCGATCCCCGAGACCCGCCCCGGCGCGCGCCAGCGATCCGGCCAGGTGTGCGACACGATATATGCCATCGGCGCGACCGACGCGGGCACGTTGCGCGCGCGGTACATGTAATAGGCGTCGAGCGGCTCGCCCCACAGCGTCATCAGCCCCTTGTTGTTCGACGGCCCGATATGGTCGAGCGCGCGCAACCCGTCCCAGATCTGGGTGCCGTCCGAACGCATCGGCCGCCCGGGATTCTCGTGCGTCGTCAGCAGCCACTGGAAATGCCCGATCGCGCGGTCGCGCACGCTCTCGGCAAGCCGCGCCTTGGTCTGCATCAGCTCGGCGAAGTGGTTCTCGGACGTCGGGGGCGTGGCGCCGTGCGGCGCCTCGTCGTGCAACTCGAGCGAGCGCCAGCCGCCATATTCGCCGACCAGCCCCTGCTTCGCCAGTTCCTCGCCGAACTTCTTGGGATCGCCGCCATAGGTGCCCGACCAGTTCTGCGGCACGTTCCAGTCGGCACCCTCGCCGCCGTTGCATGTCACCACCAGCCGCTCGACCGAGGCGGTGGGATCGAGCTGGCGGATCACCGCCACCATCTCTTCGGCGAACGCCTTGGGCAGGCGGCTTTCGTTCTGCAGCCCCCACAGGAAGATCGCGGGATTGTTGCGACGCTCGCGCACCCAATCCTCGAGCAGCGCGCGAAAATTGGCGCGGAATGCCGGATTGTCGAACCAGATATGCGCGCTGAACTGCGGCCACCACATCAGCCCGGCGCGGGCGAGCTCGTCGCCATAGCGAAGATTGTGCGGATAATGCGCGTCGCGGAACGCGTTGAATCCCGCCGCGCGCACCTGCGCGACGCGCGCCGCCACCTGCAGGTCCGAGAAAGCATGCGAACCGCCGAGCAGATGCTCATATTCAGCGATCCCGCGCAGGAAGACGGGCTTGCCGTTGACCAGCAGGCGCCGCTGCCCCTGCGCGTCGATATCGATGCGGACGGTGCGGATGCCGGTCGCCGTCTCCTGCCGATCGATCTCGCGCCCATCCGCGAGGATACGGACCCGCAGCGTGTGCAGCACGGGGCGATCGGGCGACCACAGCTGCGGCCGCGCGATCGCGGGCAGATCCGCCTCGATCGTGCGTGCCCCGCCGGCCGCGAGCGTCGCCTCGCTGCGCCGCTGGGCGACCACCTTGCCCCTGGGGTCGATCAATGCGGTTTCGAGCGTGAACGTCCGGCTGGCGGATTCGCGGTTCTCGAGCTCGACGCGGGCGGTCAGCGTGGCGCGCTCGGCCGTGATCGCGCCGTCCTTGCCCCAGGCATAGATGCCGTACGGCCGCACGCGCAGCGCGCTGCTGCGCTCGACATGCACCGGACGGAAGATGCCGAACGGCTGCGAGCCCTCGGCGAAGCCATTCTCGGGCTGGTCGTCGCCCGAAACCCAAGGCAGGTCGGTGATCCCCGCCGGATGGTCGATCCGCACCGCGAGCAGATTGTCGCCCGCCTTGACGGCGTCGGTCACATCGACTGCGAATCCGGTCAGGCCACCTCCGTGCCGCCCGACCTCGCGACCGTTCAGCCAGATCGTGGCATAGCTGTTCGCGCCCTCGAACCGGATCGCGATCCGCTCGCCGGGACGCGGCGGGGCGATGCGAACCTGCTTGCGATACCAGGCCACGCCGTGCCGCGCGCCTACGCGCAGCTGACGGTTGTAGGAATAGCCCTGCCAATTATGCGGCACCGCCACGCGTGCCCAGTTGCGGTCGTCGAAGCCGGGCTGCTCGAATCCTTCCACCGGTCTCGCCGCGCCCTCGTCGATCACGATCGAGTTCCACGCGCCTGCGATGCGCTCGCTCGATCCAGCCAACGCCGGAAACGTCCAGAAAAGGCAAAGGACGGCCAGCATCCGGACGAAGGCGCCAAGCGGCATGCGGAAAATCTCCCCGACGAGGATCGGCCACTTGCCGACGAGATGTATGATATATTACGAACTACCGGTCAGGCAAGTTGGCGAGAGGATAAGCGGCATGAAACTCAGACGACGCGAGCTTCTCTCCGGCGGGCTGGCCGCGACCGTCGCCCACCCCGCCGCGGCGCTCGCGCAGGGCGCGCGCGCCGCCGAGGCCGTCCCCAATTCGTTGCTCTGGTACAGCAATCCGGCGCGCATCTGGGAAGAGGCCTTGCCGCTCGGCAACGGCCGGCTCGGCGCGATGGTGTTCGGCGGGATAAAGCGCGAGCGGATCCAGCTCAACGAGGAAACGCTCTGGTCGGGCGGGCCCTATCGCGCGGTCAATCCGCGCGCGCTCGCCGCGCTGCCCCGCGTCCGCCAGCTGATCTTCGAGGGCAAGTATCGCGAGGCCGAGGCGCTCGCGGCGAAGGACCTCCAGTCAGAGCCGATGCGGCAAATGTCCTACCAGGCGCTCGGCGACCTGCTGATCGACTTGCCCGGCATCAACGAGACCTCGGCCACCGACTATCGCCGCTCGCTCGACCTTGATGCCGCGGTCGCCACGACGCGCTTCACCAGCGAGGGCAAGACTGTGACGCGCGAGGCCTTCGCCAGCCTGACCGACGGCGTGCTGGTCATCCACCTCTCGGCCGGCGGGGCACCGTTCGATGTGGCGGTCACCCTGACGTCCGGCCAGCGCGTCAGCCTCGCCGCCGATAGCGGCGCGCTGGTGATGGCCGGCTGGAACAACGAAGACCGCGGTATCGCAGGGCAATTGCGCTTCGAGGCACGGCTGGCGGCGCGCGCGGACGGCGGCGAGATCGCCGTCGACAATGGCGGCGTCACGGCGCTGGGGGCGCGCTCGCTGACCCTGCTGCTCGCCGCCGCGACCAGCCATCGCGGGCCCAACGACGTCACCGCCGATCCCGCCGAGCGCACCCGGACCGTGTTGAGCGCAGCACTGGCCCGCAGCGATAGCGACTTGCTCGCGCGTCACCAGGCCGCGCATCGCAAGCTGTTCCGCCGCGTCTCGATCGACCTGGGTTCGAGCGGCCGCGGCGACCGCCCGACCGACCAGCGCGTGCGCCGCAACCCGGGCAACCCCGACCCGGCACTCGCCGCGCTCTATTTCCAGTACGGCCGCTATCTGCTGATCGCGAGCTCGCCGCCCGGCGCACAGCCCGCCAACCTTCAGGGCAAGTGGAACGACAGCAACCAGCCGCCCTGGGGCTCGAAATACACGATCAACATCAATGCCGAGATGAACTACTGGCCCGCCGATTCGGCCAATCTCCCGGAATGCTTCGAGCCCTTCGTTCGGATGGTCGAAGAACTTGCCGCCTCGGGCGCCGAAACCGCGCGGAAGATGTACGGTGCGCGCGGCTGGGTGGCGCATCACAACACCGATCTGTGGCGCAACTCGGGGCCGGCCGATCACGCCCGCACCGGCATCTGGCCCTGCGGCGGCGCCTGGCTCGCCTGCCAGCTGTGGGACCATTGGGACTATCATCGCGATGACGCCTATCTGCGCCGCATCTATCCGGTCCTTCGCGACGCGGCGCTGTTCTTCGTCGATACGCTGCAGAGCGAGCCCGGCACAGGGCTGCTCGTCACCAACCCCTCCAACTCACCCGAGAACGAGCATCCCCACGGCAGCACGCTGTGCGCGGGCCCGGCGATGGACTCGCAGATCCTGCGCGACCTTTTCGACCGCATCTGCGACGCAGCGCGCAGGCTGGGCCGTGACTCACAGCTCGCCGCGCAGTTCGCCGCCACGCGACGCCGGCTGGCACCGGATCAGATCGGTGCGGCCGGCCAGTTGCAGGAATGGCGCGCGGACTGGGACGGCGCCGCGCCCGATCCGCACCACCGCCACGTCTCGCACCTCTATGCGCTCTATCCCGGCCAGCAGATCGATATCGACGCGACCCCCGCGCTCGCCGCCGCGGCGAAGCGATCGCTCGACACGCGCGGCGACGACGCGACCGGCTGGGGGCTCGGGTGGCGGCTCAACCTATGGGCGCGGCTGCGCGACGGCGAGCGCGCCAACGCGATCCTCACCCGCCTGCTCTCGCCCGAGCGTACCTACCCCAATCTGTTCGATGCCCACCCGCCCTTCCAGATCGACGGTAATTTCGGCGGCGCGGCGGGGATTATCGAGATGCTGGCGCAGAGCCGGGAAGAGCGCATTCTGCTGCTGCCGGCGTTGCCGCGCGCCTGGCCGACCGGTGCGATCCGCGGCATTCGCCTGCGCGGCGGGATCGGCCTGGACCTCAGCTGGCGTGAGGGTGTCGTCGAAACCGCGACGCTGACCGCCGCGACTGCCACCCGGCGCACCGTCGCCGTGGGCAGCGTGACGCGCGAGGTAAGGCTTCGTGGGGGCCGGCCGCTCAAACTGGCCGGAGCGGCGCTGACGAGCGCCTGAGCGGCTCACGGGGGTGCCGGAACGCGCCGCCGGTTCGGGAGAGAAGGCGGCGCGCTCCGACGAGGGTAGCTCACATATCCTTGCCGTCGGGCACCGGCGCGATCACCAGCGACAGCCGCTCGCCGTCGGTCATCATGCCCGACTGGAGCAGGATGCGCGTGCCGTCCGGGCTGAAGCTCGGGTGAGCATGGTCCGGCCGCATGCGGTGACCGGCCGTGACGAGAGTACGCTTCAGCGTCTTGCGATCGATCACATGGACATTGCCGTCGAAGTCGTCGCCCGCTGCCCAGCGCCCGTCATAAGTGACTGCGTTGTGCCAATAGCCGCCGGTGTTGGATTCATCCTGCGGGATGTTGACGCTGTTGAAGTACTTCAGCTCGCTGCGAGTCACCGTGTAGCTGTCGGTCTGCCCCAGATTCTCGACGCGACCGTCGCGCAGCGAGACCACCATCAGCCCCGAGGGCTTCTGGCGCAGCTTCATGGTGTGGCCCATCAGATTGAAGATGACGTGGTCTCCGTCGGCGAACTGCTCGTGCGTCACCCAGTCGTCCGGCCCCTCGACATAGATCGGGCGATTGCCCGTACCGTCGCCCTTGATCAGCCACATGCGCTGCGGCGCATCGCCGCCGGTCTCGTGGCAGTACATGATCTCACCCCGGCGGATCGGATTGGCCTGGATATGGCCGATCAGGAAAGGCGTCTTGAGGATCGTCTTGGTCGCGCCGCTGGCGATGTTCACCGCGCGGATGCCGCTCGGCACCTGCGGCGCGAGCGCGCCCGGCGCGCGCGGCGGCGGCTTGCGCTGATTGAAGCTGATGTACGCGGTCTTCTCGTCGGCATCGAGGCCGAAGCCGGTGGTGATCGAGCCGTCCTTAGGCATCGTCGCGACGATGCGCTCATAACCCTGCGCGCGCGGCGTGCCCTTGTACGCGTCGGCGAGCAGCGCCTCGAGATCGATCTCGACGAGTTCGGCGCCGTCATCCGCGCCGCCAGGCTGGCGCGTGTAATAGACCTTGTTCGACAGCCGCGCGACGTTGAGGCCGCTGGTGTTCACGCCCGGGCTGTCGGTGATCTGGATGATGTCGCCGGTGATCTCGTTGACGACGAACGCCTGCGGGCCCGATGCGGCGCGGTCGGACGAGCGGAAGACGATGTGGTTGCCGTCCTTCGTCCATTGCCGGTGGGTGGGATAGATCTTGGAATCGCTCGATTTGCCTGCGGTCAGCACCTTGAGCGGGCGGCCGGTGACGCGATCGACAATGGTCTGCATTTCGGGCGCATAGCGCTTGCCGACATCGCTGGCGTTCGCGGGCACGACCCAGACAAGGGCGGCGAGCATCGCGCCGCCTAGAAGCTGCTTCATCATCCTGTGCTCCCTGTTCGAGTGACGCCTGGCCGGCACGTGCCGGCCGGACGTCTTGTCAGACGATCAGAACTTGAACCGCGCGCCGACGAAGAACTGGCGGCCGGTCTTCGAATAGACCTGCTGGTCGCGGATCGTCTTGCCGTCCCAGAAGTCGGTCGCCTGGTCGGTCAGGTTCAGCATGTCGATGCTGATCCCGAAGTTGGGCGTGACGTCGTACGAGATCGACGCATCGAGGTTGAAGGTCGAGTAGCTGCCGGTCGCATCGGCGAGGCCGGCGCGCAACGGCACGGTGCGCAGATACTCGCTGCGATAGGCCCCCGACAGACGCGCCGAGAGCCCGCCCGCCTCGTAGTAGAGCGTCGCATTGAACGAGTTGGGCGAGACGTTGACGAGCTGATCGCTCAGCGTCGGGCCAGCCGAGTTGGCAGTGAGGAAGTAGGTGATCTCCGAGTTGATGCGGGTGTAGTTGAACAGCGCGCCGAAATTCTTGAGGAATCCGGGCAAGAAGGTGAAAGGCTGCTGGTAGTTGATCTCCAGGCCGCGGATCCGCCCGCCTTCGGTGGTCTGGAAATTGGTGATGTTGATCGGCGCATTGAGATCGGTTCCCGCCGGGAAGGCCGACATCGGGATGCCGCTGTTGGCGATCGTCGTCTGCGTGAGCAGCTGCTGCGCGAAGGTCTTGAGATCCTTCTGGAAGAACGCGACCGAGATCACGCCGCCACGCTGGAAATACCATTCGGCGCTGACGTCGATATTGGTCGAGCGGAACGGCTCGAGATCGGGGTTGCCGACGGTCGAGGAATAGTTGCTGCCGGTCACCGTGACCGCGCCGCCCGGGCTCAAATTGCCCAGCGCCGGACGCGAGATCGCCTTCGCCCAGGCAACGCGAAGGATCAGGTCGCGGTCGACCTCGAGACCGAGGTTCACCGCAGGCAGGAAGTCCTCATATTTGCGCCGCGCCTCGACCGCGGGCAGCGCCGCCGAGATGAAGCCGCGCGAATATTGGTTGGTGAAAGCATAGCGCGCCCCGACATTGCCGCGCAGGCGCAGCGTGTCGTTCAGCGGCAGGTTGAAATCGAGCTGCACGTAAGGGCTGTGATCGGTTTCGCTGACATAGCGATTATTGCCCAGCGCCGCGCTCGTCGCGATGCGGAAATCGCCCAGCGCGTTCACGCAGTTGCAGTTGAAATCATATACTTTTTCGAACGCGTCGATGTTCGGCACGATGAAGTCGACCGTCGATCCGTCGGGCAGGTTGAGGCCTCGGCCGAAGCCATTGATCGGGGTGCTGAGGCTGGCGAGCGAGGTGCCAGCGGGGATGACGCCGTTGACGATCGTCGAGGCCGTGCGCGAGAGGCTCACCGTTTCGAAGGTGAACTTCTTGTAGGCGTAGCCGACCTTGCCGGTGATCGCGTCGCTGAACTCCCAGCTCAGATCGACCTTGCCGTTGCGGAACTGGTTGTCGACGCGCTGGCGTTGGACACGGATGTCGGAATAGCCGTTGATGAAGCCCCAGTTCGCCGGATCCGATGCGTCGAACCCGAAGTCGAGCAAGCCACGGCGCTTGTCGGCGCGCGTGTCGTAGACGAAGCCGTCGCTGTCGAGCCGGTCGAACGAGATCAGCGTGAATTCGGGGATCTCGAACAGCGAGCGCGACTGGCCGTAGAGCAGGTTGAGCTTGCCGCGTTCGCCGATCTTCTGGTCGAGATTGGCCGAGACCTGCCAGAAGTTCGTGCGCGACCGCTCGTACGCGTTGGTCATGCGGAAATCGACGTCGTCGAACACGCCGTAGCGCAGCAGGCCGTTCTCATCGACCTCGGCCTCGCGCACCTTCATGTTCGGGCGGCCCGTCGCCTGCGCCGCGGTGAGGCTGCCCTGCGCGGTGCCGTTGCCGCGGTTGAAGCTGATCGGGTTGGTGGCGAGGTCGTTCTTCTCCTGGTCGTAGCGCGAATAGGCGCCGTCCACGGTGAGCAGCGTGGACTCGCTCGGCTGCCACTGGAACGAGCCGGTCAGACCCAGCCGCTTCTGGCGATTGATGAAGCGGCCGTAGCCGGGAAGGCGCGGGACGAAGACGTCCTTGCGCGCGATCTCGTTATACGCGGCCGGCGTCGAGCCGGGAACGGCGCCGGGCGCCGGGGTGCAGTTCGGCGTGAACGGCGCGGTGGTGACGAGCGTGTTGATCGGCGTCACCGAGCTGCCCGGCACCACCGGGCAGAAGCCGTTGAGCTGCTCCCAATAGTCGGACAGCGAGGTGTTCGAATAGGCCTCTTCCTCGACTGTGCGCTCCGAATAGGCGGCGGAGAACAGCACGCCGATCGTGTCGCCGGCAAAAGTGTCGCTGACCAGCGCGGCGACGCGCGGCTGGAGATGCTTGCCCATCTCGTAATAGGCGCCCTGCACCGACACCGCGCCGCGGAAGCCCTTGCGGTCGAACGGGCGCGCGGTGGTGAGATCGACGGTCGCGCCGAGCGAGCCCTCGTCGACTTCGGCCGATTGCGACTTGCGCACGGTGATCGAGTTGAACAGCTCCGAGGCGAACAGGCTGAAGTCGAAGCCGCGCCCGCGGTTGATCGTCGAGCCGAGCGTCGAGCCGGTGGTAGCCGAGATCGCCTCGATCCCGTTCAGGCGCACGCGCGAGAAGTCGCCGCCAAGGCCGCGCACGGTGATGTTGCGGCCCTCGCCCGCGTCGCGCTCGATCGAGATGCCCGGCACGCGCTGCAGCGACTCGGCGACGTTCGCGTCGGGGAAGTCGGCCATGTCCTGGGCGTTGATGACGTCGACGATGTCGTTCGATTCGCGCTTCGCGTTGAGCGCGCTCTCGAGCGAACCGCGCAGGCCGGTCACGACGACTTCCTGCTCCTGCTCGGCCTGTTCCGCCGGCTGCGCCTCGGTCTGCGCGAAGGCGGCGCTCGACCAGCTGACGCCGGTGACAAGCGCAAGCGCGGAAACAGCGCGCGCGAAACGGACGCCACGGTTCGAAGTCTTCATGATTCTCCTCTCCATCACCTTGATCGGCGCGTCCGCGAGTCTCGGGTAAGACTTCTCTGCCGGTGCGCATGTCGCGATCCATGCACCTAAAAAAGCACTATGTCAAAATAGTGGGTACACGTTTCATATAATGAGATTATCAGATAAATCTTGTTAGTCAGCATGCGCGCGGGTCAATCGATGCGCACTGCCTCCTTGCCGGCATGCGCCGCTTCACCGACGAAGCGCTCGCGGACCAGCCCCGGCGCATCCTCGGCATGGAGTGCATGGCTGAAATAATCGGGCCGGCTCGCGCCCCACCGGATCGCGCAGTCGCGCAGGATGACGCGCTCGGCGCGGCGGATGCTGATGCCTGCGGTGGGGTGCGGCTCGATTTCGGTCGCGACCTTGGTCGGGCGGTTGTCGAACACGCCGCCGTGATATCTGGTCCAGCGCTCGAAGGTCACGTCGACCTTCTCGAGCACGATGTCGCTGACATGGCCGCGGGCATGGCCGTCGATGCGGATGCTGTTCTCCGCGCGGCCGCGGACATTCTCGACCTTCACGTTGAAGATGCGCCCGAGCTTGGTCTCCGCCGTGCGCGGGATCGCGGTAAACGAGATCGCCTCGCCCCTGCCCCACCAGGGCGCCGAGAAGTAGCGCACCGTGAAGCGGATGTCGCGGAACAGGATGTTGAAGACGTCGCCCTGGTCGCGCAACTGGATGGTGAGGCCGCGGCAGCCCTGCTTGATCTCGCACCGCTCGAACAGGATGTCATGGATGTCCTGAGTCGTCTCGGTGCCGATCTTGAGGCCCGAATCCTGCGTCTCAAGCACGCAGTCATGCACCCAGATGTTCCGCGACGGGCCATATTGCGGGTAGCGCGCGGTGGTCTTGATCACGATCGCGTCGTCGCCGCATACGATATGGCAGTTGCGGATCTCGACGTCCTGGCAGTGATCGGGATCGATGCCGTCGCAATTGGGCACGTCCATCTGGTTGCGGATGGTGACGTGGTCGACCAGCACGCGGCGGCAGCCGACCAGGTGGACGGTCCAGCTGGGCGCCTGGCGCAGCGTGATGTCGCAAATGCGCAGGTTCGCGCAATTCTCCAGCACGACGAGGCGCGGGCGGAAGGTCTTCGGCACCCACCATTCGCCCTCAGCGTCGTAGCTTTCCATGAATTCGGGCGAGCGCCCGTCGATCGCGCCGGTGCCGCTGATGGTGAGACCATCCGCGCCATCGGCGTGAAGCACTCCGGCGAGCGGATCGGGATAATCCTCGGCGCGCGCGCTCACCAGCAGCACGGCATCGCCCTGCAGGTGGAAATCGATGCCGCCCTTCAGCGTGAGTGGTCCGGTGAGGTATTTACGGCCGGCGCGAAGCAGCACGCGCGCGCCCCGCCCCACCACCGCAGCGGCATCGATCGCGCGCTGGATCGCGGCGGTGTCCGGAGTTGCGCCGTCGCCCTTGGCGCCATGGTCGTGGACGTCGAACACGCGCGCCGGCTCCGCCGCACGTGTAGAAACACCCAGCAGCGAGCTTGTTGCGGCGGTCGCGATCAACGCGCGGCGGGAGAGCATGTCAGTCATTTCGGCGGATCCCCCGTGAATGAGACGTCCCAGACCTTCTGCAGGCGGGCGGTGCCCTTGGGCCCCACAACCTCGAGCGTCACCACGAACTTGCCCGGCGTAGCGTAACGATGGACGGGATGCTGCTCGGTCGAGCTCGCACCGTCGCCGAAATCCCATTTCCAGCTCGTTGCGCCGGCGGATTCGTCGCGGAACGCGACGGTGCGGCGCACGCGGTCGACAATGCGGAACGACCATTGCGCAGCGGCCGGCTTCGCCAACCCCGGATCGAGCGGCATCAGCCGGAACGGACAGAGCTGCGATGCCTGGCCATACATGGTGTGGTGCGGCGAGAGGTTCCAGAAGCCGCGCTTGCCGCCCGGCCCGTCGTCATCGATCACCGCCCAGGCCATCGCGATGACCTGGTCCTCGGTCAGCCTGGTCTCGACCGATTTCGCCGGATCGTCAGGGTCGGCGCGATCGAACGGCGTGATCCAGAATTCCATGACGAGCCTGCCTGGCGCGCCATGCTTGAAGTCGTAGCGATAGGCGATGTTCGACCAGGGCAGCCGCTTGATCCACGACGCCTGCGGGCCCCAGGCCATCGCCCAGTCCTTGTCCCCGGCTGGAGTGAAGATGTGATAATTCTGCGCGTGGATGTTCTGGAAGCCGAACCAGCCGTCATGATGCGAGAGAGCCTTGCCCAGCTCGGGATGGAAGCGCGCGATCAGCGGGCCGCCCGAGCGGTCGCCGTCGACCACCAGCTCGAAGATGTCGTTGGCCAGACCCGGCTGCGCGAAGCTCCAGTAGTCGTCCTGCGCCTCGTAGAGGAAATAGAGGCGATTGAGTCCCTTCACCCAGCCGACGCGAACCCTGACGTCGAGGCTCTTGGGATCGGGCCGGCGGCCGGACCCGTCATCAGCGGCGATCGCGCCGGTGCCGATCGCATAGCCGGGGCCGACCATCGCCCAGTCGCCCGCGTCCTCGTCGATCCGCGGGATCGCATCGGCCGGAAACTGGAAGATGCGGAAGGCGGGACCGTTCCCGCCCGCCGCCGCCGGCGGCGCCGCGGCGCAGGCGGCGAGTGCGCTCAGGGCGGCGAGCGCAGGCATCGCTAGCTCGCCTTGGCCACCTCGACCGCATAGACGTGGTTCGTCCCCTCGATGTTCGAGCGGAACACGATCCACTTGCCGTCGGGGGTGAAGGTCATGTTGGGCTCGAGCCGGTAGTCGTGCTTGCGCATGTCGACCAGCTTTTCGGCAGTGAAGAAGCCCGGGGAGATCAGGCTCGCGCTGTCAGGGGCGTGGATGCCGGCGACGTCGGGCACGTCGTTGGGCGCGAAGAGGTAGAGATATTTGCCGTCGGGCGCGTGGGCGACCATCTCGCTGTCCCCGCCATCGCCCGAGAAGCGCTTGAGATCGGGCGAGAGATTATAGTGCACCGACCATTCGTTGCGCTCGAGGTGGAACCACTTTCGCTTGCCGGTCGCGAGCTCATAGCCCGCCACCCAGAAATCCTGGCCGCGCGGCAGTTGGAGATCGTACCAGATCCACTTGCCATCGGGCGAGAAGAACTCGTGCCCAGCGATCTCCATGTTCATGATGCGCTTGTGCACCAGCTTCTTGCCGGTGCCGTCGGTGCGCACGATCCAGATGCGGTCGATCTTGTGCCACGGTCCTTCGTGGCAATACATGATCTGGTTGGGGTCGGTCGGCGAGAACTGGATGTGGTTGAGCCAATCCTTGTCCGAGGCGACCACGACCTTGCGCGCGCCGGTCTTCACGTCGATCGTGAAGATCTCCATCGGGATGCCCGCCTCCAGCCGCTCGTTCATCCGCACTTCCTTGGCCTCGGCGAAGGTCAGCGGCTTCCCGTCGGGGCCGAGCGCCTGGTAATTGGCCTGGCCGAACTGCTGGCGGTCCTGCGGCTTGCGCTCCATGCCCGGCTGGAGCGGCTTGTCGCTCGCCGCCCATTGTCCGAGCAGCAGAGTCTCGTCGGCGTTGATCGAGCCGATCGTGCCGCGCTCGACCTTGGCGATCTCGCGCACCTTGCCGGTGTCGATGTCGGCGGCGAAGATCGTCGCGCCTGCCGCGGTGCGCTTCTGGAAATAGACCGAGCGCGTCTTGCGGCCGGTGAACAGCAGCTGCGCGCCAGGGTCGCGGACGATGGTGGCGACCTTCCAGTCCTTGAGGTCGACCGATGCGATGCCTTCGGGCACGGACATCACCATCTTGTCGCCCTGCGGTGTGTAGCTGTTCTGGTGGAAATAGAGGCTGGCGCTGCCCGGCACCTCGCTGATACGGACGACACGGTGCCGCGTAAGCGCATCGACCCAGCTTTTCGGACCCGGTTGCGGCGCCGTTGCCGCCGCCTCCTGCGCCAGCGTCGCGCCGGGTGACCAGGCAGCCGTAAGCAACAGGGATGCCAGCACCGCTTTTGCCTGCATGCGATCTCTCCTTGGGTCTCACCGACGTTCTACATATTGCGGCGGTGCTCTATCATATGAGGCAACCTGTCTGACTGGCAAGCGATTCCACGCGTGCCGCGCAGGGCGGCGCTTCGCATGCTCGCACATCTTTTCACGCTCTTCGGACGGCCGGCTCACGTTGGCCTGACTGCCGCCGCGTAGAACAGCGCCGATCCGAATTTCACATGAGGGGCGGCAGATGAATCGAGCGTTGGTCGTGGGTATCGGCGATTATGGCCGGCTGATGCAGCCCCTGCCCGGCTGCGCGAACGACCGCAGCGGCTGGAGCGAATTGCTCCGCGGCGCGCTCGGCCTCGGCGGCGGCGAGCTGCGTGTTCGCGCCGACGCGGAGGCCACCAAGCTGACCCTGCTCAACGACCTCGCATGGCTGCTCGACAGCGTCAGCCCGGGCGACCAGCGCGTGTTCTTCTTTGCCGGGCACGGTGCGCGGCTGCGGCGCCGCGATCCGGTAACCGGGATCGCCGACGACGTCATCGACGAGACGATCGTCGCGCATCCGGGCGCGTCGGGCGATCATGAGAGCTTCATGCTGTTCGACGCCGATCTCGCAGCGATGATCGACCAGTCCGGCTTCCCGCAATCGGCGCGGCTGACCCTGATCCTCGACTCCTGTCACTCGGGCGGGATGATGCGCAAGATCCTCCTCGACGGCGAGGACATGCCCCTCCCACGCTGTCTGATCATTCCGGAGGAGGAGGTGGCGCTGAGCCGGTCATGGCTCGCCCAGCCGACGGTCCGCGCCTTCGGCAGCCTCGATCGCGCGCAGACCCAGGTGCAGCGCGTGATCCTGGCCGCAGCGCGCGCCGAGCAGCCGGCGTGGGACGACCGCATGCCCAACGGACTGCGGCACGGGGTCTTCT
This sequence comes from Sphingomonas sp., assembly GCF_039595165.1. Lineage (GTDB taxonomy): Bacteria > Pseudomonadota > Alphaproteobacteria > Sphingomonadales > Sphingomonadaceae > Sphingomonas. The sequence goes on along the minus strand of NZ_JBCNMA010000001.1, from coordinate 1,137 downwards.
CCTACCACGCGCTCAACGCGCTGGCCGCACAGCCCGCCATCTCGTTCCGCGAGTTGGTCGACACCGTCGCGCCGCAGATCGCCGCGCGCTTTCCGCAAGTGCCCACTCTGCTCGGCGATTCGAGCAGATTTCCCAACCGCATGTTCAATTGAGGAGGACGTGATGAAGACCGATTTCTTCGACTGCCGGTTCCGTTTCGAAGACGCCGACCTGACCGACATCTCGGCGTGCCGCACGCGCATGATCGAGATCGTCAACGGCCCCGGGTTCGAGAACCTCGTCCGCGATCTCGCGGTCACCGGCGGCGCGGTGAGGCGTGGCCCGACGCCGCGCGGCAGCGGCGAATGCGGCATCAATGGATCCGCGCAGTCCGGTGGCGGCTGGTCCGTCGGCGGCGGCTGTTCCTGGCGCTTCTGATCAACCTTTCAAGACTGGAGACGAACAATGGCAGACACGAGCTTCCAATTCATCGTGCCCGATTGCGATCTGGGCGACCTTTCGGAATGCCGCCGCAAGATGATCGCGGCGATCCACGACCCGGCGCTCGACCAGGTCGTCGACAATTTGCGCGTCGCCCAGATGGCGGCTGCGGGCGGGCCGACGCCCCGCGGCGGCGAGGCCTCGGTCACCGGCGAGGCCAAGAGCAATGGCGAGTGGGTGGTCAAGGGCGAGGTCAAGATCACCTGGTAAGAAGGAGACGACAGATGGCATCCGAACGTGGGGACGGGTTCAACTTCACCGTCTCGATCAACGACGTCGTGCTCGACCAGGACACGATCGCCCGGATCGAGGAACGGCTCGGCAAGATGATGCTCGAGGAGCTCGCCGGGCTCGACAGCGGGGGCGATCTCGTTGCCAAGCCGCTGCCCACCGCGCGCGCGATCGGCGGCGGCTCCGGCGGCGGGCATGGTGGCGGCACCGCCGGCATGCACATCGGCCGCGGATGACCCGGCGCCGCGCTCTTTGCCCAAGTGCTCCCGCGGGGCCGAGGGCGCGGGTGATCGGCGTGGTCGCCGGCGCGGGGCAAGTCGCCTTCCTGACGACCCCGCGTCCGGTCGATCAGGCGTTTCTCGACGAAGCCGGCAAGGACCGTGAAGCTGAGCGAAAGTTCCGCTTCACGGCACCGTGCGTCGAGCG